>DASYMM010000350.1:0-8952 GCA_036009085.1 Pyrinomonadaceae bacterium
GTGATCTGGTAGTCCTCTTTGCCGCGCGTCTTGATCGTGATCTCGCCCTGCAAGTCCGTGCGATAGATTTTGACGCCGAACTCTTTCAGGCGATCCAACGCTTCCTGGCTCGGATGGCCGTAGCGATTATCCGCGCCGCACGAGATGACCGCGTCTTTAAACTTTGCCGCGCGCAGGAAATCTTCCGAACTCGCATACTTCGAGCCGTGATGCCCGACCTTCAAGACGCGCGCTTCGACCCGCGCGCCCTGCTCCATCAGACGCTGTTCGGTCTGCGCCTCTGCGTCGCCCGTTAAGAGGATGGAGAACTCGCCGTAGTCGAGGCGCGTGACGACGGAGTTGGCGTTCGGTTCGTTGCCGCCGGAGCGCAGTTGATCCTTCGTGAAGAGCGGCTGCATCGGTGCGAGCACGGAGATGATCGCGCCGCTGTCTCCGAGTCGGAACGTTTGACCGGGTGACGCACCTTCATACTCAACTTTGTTGGCTTCAATCGCGTCCAAAAAGTCTTCGTAGTTCTTCGTCGTGTTCGGCACTTTGCTGTCGAGCACCTTATAAACTTTCGTCCCCTTGATCACTTCGTCCGCGCCGCCGATATGATCCGCGTGCGCGTGCGTCGTGACCAGCAGATCGATGTGATCGACGCCGTAACGCCCCATCGCGGCGAGGATTTTCTTGCCGCTGCCCGGCACGCTCGCATCCACAAGTGCGGTCTTGCCTCCCGGCGCAACGATCAGGAGGGCGTCGCCCTGTCCCACGTCGAGCACGTGAATCGAGAGTTCATCGCCGGAGGGTGGCGGCAACTGCGGCCCCGGCTTGGGGCGCAGAAACTTGACATAAAACACCCCGCACAGCACCGCGATAATTGCTAATGCTACTAACGCGCAACCGCAACCGCGTATGCTTCTACTCTGTGCCACCCTATGCTACCTCCTGAACTTTAAGCACAGCTTTCGCGGCTGTGATGTGTACAAATCACGCAGACGTTTTCAGTCAGAGTTTATGTCAACGAGTTGCTCTGAAATGGTGGGAGAAACTTGCGCGTCAACCCAGATGAGCACGCGGCCAGCACCGGATGATCCAGCCGCCGCGCCGCGTATAGATGAACGGCTCTCAGATCATCCATCTCAAGATCGGGCATCTCTTCAAGAATCTGTTCGGAACTCAAACCGGCGGCGAAAGGATCGAGTACGTCGATCACCCGGATGCGCATGCCGCGAATGCACGGGCGACCGCCGCACTGTTCGGGATTGACGGTTATTCTTTCCAATAAGTTGTTTGACATAGCTTTCTTCAAGACCGGAAACATTAAGCTGACAAGTCAAACAGTATATCAATAGTTACAACCTGCACACATCTCCTCGTTAATCGGACGGCACGGGTTCGTGTTCGCGCGCCCACTGGGTTTCGGCTTCGCGTGTGATCTGGGTGGGGTAGTTGCCCGTCCAGCAGGCGACGCAGGAGGAGGCGGGGGAGATGCCGGAGGCGGCGAGCATGCCTTCGAGCGAGAGGTAGCCGAGCGAGTCTGCGCCGATAAATTCGCGTATTTGTTCGACGGACATCTGCGCGGCGATGAGGTCGTCGCGATTCGGCGTGTCCACGCCGTAGAAGCAGGGGCTGACGGTGGGCGGGCAACTGATGCGCATGTGCACTTCCGCCGCTCCCGCTTCTCTGACCATGCGGACGATCTTCTTTGAGGTTGTGCCGCGCACGATGGAGTCGTCAATCAGGACGATGCGGCGGCCTTCGATGAGATGGCGCACGGGGTTCAACTTGATGCGCACGCCGAAGGAGCGTATGGATTGCTTCGGCTCGATGAAGGTGCGGTGGACGTAATGGTTGCGCACCAAGCCCTGCCGGTAACTGATGCCGCTTTGCGCCGCGTAGCCGATAGCGGCGGCGACGCCGGAGTCGGGCACGGGCACGACGATGTCCGCGTCGGTCGGTTGTTCGACCGCCAGCCGCTTGCCCATCTTGTGGCGCGACTCGTTAACCGAATGACCGTAGATCAGAGAATCGGGGCGCGCGAAATAGACGTGCTCGAAGATGCACATCGAGTGCTCGCGCGGCGGAAGCGGGTAGGAGGAATGCAGACCGCTTTCGTTAATGATGATCATCTCGCCGGGTTCAACGTCGCGCACGTAGCGCGCTTCGATGAGATCGAAGGCGCAGGTTTCGCTGGCGACGACCCAGGTGTTCGTGCCGAGTAAGCCGAGGGCGAGCGGGCGAAAGCCGCGCGGGTCGCGTATGGCGATCAGGGAGTCGGGCGTGAGAAAGAGCATCGAGAACGCGCCTTCCGTCTCGCGCAAAACTTCCGGGATCGCTTCGTTGATGCCTGCGGCGTGCGAGCGCGCGATGCCGTGGAGGATGACTTCGGTGTCGGAGGTGGAAGAGAAGATCGCGCCCGCGCGTTCGAGTCGTTTGCGTTCCTCCGTGGCGAAGGGCAGGTTGCCGTTGTGGCAGATGGCGACCTGGCCGTGCTGGCAGGCGACGAGGAAGGGCTGCGCTTCGCGTATGGAGACTTCTCCGGCGGTCGAGTAGCGGACGTGGCCGATGGCCGACGCGCCGGGCAGGCGGTTGAGACGCTCGGCGTCGAACACGTCGGAGACGAGTCCCATCGCGCGCTCCGAACGCAACTCTCTGCCGTCGGACGAGACGATGCCGCAGGATTCCTGCCCGCGATGTTGCAGCGCGTAGAGACCTAGATAGGCGAGGCGCGCGGCCTCCGCGTGGCCGTAGATGCCGAACACCCCGCACTCGTCGCGAAATTTATCTGTCCCGTTCGTCGTCACTGGAAATATTTACGGAAGTGAAACTCGAAGTTGAAGCGGCATTGTAACACCGCACAGAGCAGTGACAAGTGGCGAGTGACAAGATTAAAACAGTAAATCGTGAATCGTAAATCGTGAATAGAAGGGAAACCTGTTCTTGCTATTTATAATTGACGATTCACGATTTACGTGTCTTCGTCTCATCACTCGCCACTTGTCACTCGTCACTGCTCTGTTATCATTGGCGTCAAATAATTCGGGGGACAGGTGAAAAATGGAAGTGAAAGTTTACGGGGCGGATTGGTGTCACGACACGCAGGATACTTTGAAGCATCTGCGCGAACTCGGCGTGGCGCACACGTACATCAACGTGGAAGAGGACGCGAAGGCTGCGGAGTGGGTGCGCCAGCACAACGACGGCAAGGAGCGCAAACCCACGCTCGACCTCGCCGGGCAGGTGCTCTCCGTTCCCACCAACCGCGAACTGGAAAGCGCGCTGCGCGAAAAGGGATTCATGGCCTGACCTGAACAGACGGCGACGACAGCAGCAGCGGCGGTCGGCAATCATCCGGCGGCGGTTGACTCGAAACGAAAGGGAGCGACGGCGACATGAAAAGAATCGCGCAGTTCATCGCCGCAGGCGGCCTTGCCATCCCGCTCGCCATCATCTCCTGGACGACGGGCATAACTCACACAGCCGCGCCGCTCGCGCCGCACGGCGAACCGCAGGCGACTGACCAAACGCCGTCCACTTCTCCAACTCTTGCGGCGCGCGATGCGGGTGCGGTCTTCGACAGCAAGTGCGCGCCGTGTCACGGCAAGGACGGGCGCGCGAAGACCTTGAAGGCGAAGTTCGATAAAGCGCGCAATCTCACGGACGCGACATGGCAAGCGGAGGTGAGCGACGAGCGCGTCTTCAATTCCATCGCCAACGGGCACGGCAAGAAGATGCCCGCCTTCGGGAAAGAACTTTCCCGCGCGGAGTTGGAAGGATTGGTCGGTTACGTCCGCAGTTTGAAGAAATAAAACGCGTCGCCTTCGCAAGAACGCAGAGCGTCGAAGGCACGCACTCGATTTCAAGTGAGCACTTCCAACCCCGCACATAGTTTGCTCGTCGCCGCGCTGCGCGTCGCGCTCGTCCTCGCGCTCGCAGGCGCGGGCTGGCTCATCTATCGTCGCCTGCCGCATGAAGACACCCCGCCCGCCGGACTCGGCGTGAGCCAGCACGCGCGCGACACGCTCCTGCGCATCGTCTTACAACCGCCGCGCCCCGGCGACAACGCCGCCGTCGAAACTGCAACCTCAATTACTCCCGTCCAACTTTATTCGATTGATATGGCGGCGGCGCAACGCGAGTTTTTCGACGAGCGACGCCCCGGCATGCGCTTTGAAGATTTCATCGTGCGACGCATGGGCGCGCGACAGCCCATCACGACGCAACTCGACGCGCAAGGGCAAACCATCGTCTATGTGCCGCCCGGTCGCTGGTGGATTCACGCCACGCAGACCGGCGCGCAGGAAGTGACCTGGCGGCTCCCCGTCAACGTCGCCGGTCGAGAACAGACGGTCGAACTCAACGACGCGAACGCTTACATGAGGACGAAAAAATTTTGAAGCCTTGTCCGTTGTCCGTGGTCAGTAGTGAGTTGTTTTTGTCTGTCGTTAGTTGATCAACTCCGTCTTTAGCAACTTGTTTAGAAAGCCACAGGCAACGGACAGCGGACAACTGACCACGCACAGTTTTTTATGAGAGCACTGCGATACGAGAACGGTGAGTTGGCGTTAGCCGAAGTTGACGCGCCGCGTGACGACGCGCGGGAGGCCGTCGTGCGCGTCGTGCTCGCGGGCGTGTGCAACACCGATCTGGAGATCGTACGCGGGTACGCGGGATTCGTGGGGACGCTCGGACATGAGTTTGTCGGCGTGGTGGAGAGCGCGCCGGATGCGTCGCTGGTGGGGCGGCGCGTGGTCGGAGAGATCAACGCGGGGTGCGGCATCTGCGCGTTGTGCGTGGGCGGCGATGCGCGCCACTGCCCGGGTCGCACGGTGCTCGGCATCGTCGGGCGCGACGGCGCGTTCGCGGAATTTCTGCGCCTGCCCGTCGAGAATTTATTGCCTGTGCCGGACGGCGTCGAGGACGAGCGCGCCGTCTTCGCCGAACCGCTCGCGGCGGCGTGCGGCATTTTGGAGCGCGTCGAGATCAGGCAGGACGCGCGCGTGGCCGTCGTCGGCGATGGCAAACTCGGACTGCTGTGCGCGCAAGCCCTCAAGGCGCAGACCGCCGCCCCCGGAGTCTCCGTCACGCTCATCGGCAAGCACGAAAACAAACTCGCCATCGCGCGCAAACGCGGCGTCGAAACCGCGCTCGCCGGGGATTTGCGCGGCGACTTCGAGCACGCGTTCGATGTGGTCGTCGAGGCGTCGGGCGCGTCGAGCGGGTTCGCGCTCGCGCTGCGGCTCGTGCGACCGCGCGGCACGCTCGTCTTGAAGTCAACTTTTCACGGCGCGACCGAGATAGACGCCGCGCGCATCGTGGTCGAAGAGATCAGCATCGTCGGCTCGCGCTGCGGGCGATTCGCCCCCGCGCTCGAACTGCTCGCGCGCGACGCCGTTGACGTGACGAGTCTCATCACAGACCAGTTCGCGCTCGCAGACGGCCTCCGCGCCATGCAGCGCGCCACGGAGCGCGGCGTCTTAAAAGTTTTGCTTCGACCATGAGAGGGCAGTGACAAGTGACGAGTGACGAGTGACGAGCAAGAATCAAGGCAAGTTCAAGATAAGCTAAAGACACGTTCTTCTGCTTTAACTTGTCACTTGTCACTCGTCACTGTCTTTGAGTTATGCGACTGAAATCCAATCTGGCGGCGGACGGCGCGTTGATGTTGACGACGCTCATCTGGGGTTCGACGTTCTTCATGGCGAAGGACATCGTCTCGGTGTGGCCGCCGATGGCCTACATGTTCTTCCGTTTCGGCGTGGCGGCGTTGTTGCTCGCCGCGATGTTTCCGCGTCAACTTGCGCGGGCGCGTGGAGCGGAGTGGCGCGCGGGCGCAACGCTCGGCGTGCTGATGGGCTTCGGCTTCGGGTTGCAGGCCGCCGGACAGGTTTACACCACCGCCTCGAAGTCTGCTTTTGTCACCGGACTGACGACGCCGCTCGTGCCGTTCGTCGCCTACCTGCTCTTGCGCGCGCGACCGGGCGTGGAGAATCTGCTCGGCGTCGCGCTGGCCTCGCTCGGCGGCCTCTTGATCCTCGCGCCGCAGGGAGCGGACGGCACGGTCAACTTCGGCGACTTGCTGACGCTCGCCGCGACCGCTCTGTTTGCCACGCACATCACGCTGATGAGCGTCTATGCCAAACGCTACGACGTGCGGCAGTTGACCGTCTTGCAGATCACCGCAACCGCTGCTCTCTTCACGAGCGTGTGGGTGGGATTGCAGGCGTGGGAAAGTGTGGCGGGCGCGTTGCCGCAAGCGTTTGCGCGCGAGGCTGCGCCGCTCGTGTGGAGCGGGCGCGTCGTGTGGCAACTCGTCTATCTGGCAACCGTCGCCACCATCGGCGCGTTTCTCATTTGGACGTGGGGACAGGCGCGCACCTCCGCCACGCACGCCGCCGTCATCTTCAGCCTCGAACCCGTCTTCGCCACGGCTTTCGCCGTCGCCGTCATCGGCGCGAGCGAATGGATGGGCACGCGCGGCTTCGTCGGCGCAGCATTGGTGTTCGCCGGAATCATCATCTCCGAATTGCGTTGGAGCGAGCGACGCGAGCGCAAGGCGAACAAAAAGGCGCGCGCCGCGGAAGTGACGTGAGCCTTATTTCTTTGCGGCCTGCGCCAACTTCGCTGCCTGTGCCTGATAGATCGCGCTGAGCGCGACGATCCGTCGCAGACGATCTTTCAAACTCTCCGCTGCCTGTCTCACCCGAACTTCATTGCTCAACGCGAGTTTGCGAAACAGTTCCACGTCGAGCCCGGTGCGCCCCTGTGCGGTATCCAGCGCGCTCGCGTTTGCAACGGCGATCACTTCATCGAGCACTTCGAGCGCGAGTTGCTCGTCGAGCGGGGCGATGAGGCTGGCGAGTTTAGAGAGGCTGGCGAGGATGGGGTCGAACTCACGGTTTGACGGGAGAAGGGACATGGGGATGCCTGCGGGCGGCGTGTGCGGGGTCAAGTCGGCACGCTTAAGTTGGCTGACGGCTTTGTGGACTAAGAGGCTGACGCACGTTTGATTCTTGTCGGCGACGCAACGGTTGATGATGGCGGGGTAGGCTTCGAGCAGAGAGACGGCGCGCGTCAATTGTTCGGCGAGCCGTTCCGCGCCGAGCGGGTCGCCCTTCGCGGCGAGGCTCACGGCCTCATTCGTGTTGACCATCTCGGTGAACTGCGTCTTCTGCGCGCCTTCAGAAAGTTTCGCAATCAACTTGCGCGCCCGCTCGAAGTCGCCCCGCGAGATGGCGAAGTTGACGGTCAGTTCGTCGGCCACGCCGCTGTCGAGCGCGTCTTTGAGCCGCTCTTCATAACGCTCTTTATACCGTTCTTGAATAGTCTTTTGCGTTGGGAGCGGCGAGTTGTCACCCGGCACGCGGCTCCGCGCCTCCAATTCCATAAACGTTCTCGTCAACTCCGGCGCGTGCTGCTTGAGCGGTTCCCAAACGGCCAGGAGATTTGAGCGCTCTCTGAGCAGCGTGGCTTCGTCCAATTTACTGATGCGCTCGACTTCATAGACGACGTATGCCCGCATCACTGTGGCTCCCGGCAATGGAATATCAAGAGGCTGCTGCGGTCGGACAAAAGATCGCGGATGGATCAGCATGCTCAACATGATTGATGTTCTAAGCGTGCTCTGGTTCTCATAAGAAAGAGGAAATCTTCGTAGTTGATCTATGTATTGAATGATCAGACGGTCAGCCGCCGCCCGATCTTTCAACGCCATCGCATTAATCCCATCCACTAGCCCTAACTGTGTGGGGTCTGCTTCGCTGGCTTTAAGTATGTAATCGCTGGCGGTCTCCAGGTCGCCTTCCTTGACTGCTTGATAAGCCAACTCGGAATAGCGTTGATGTGTTTCGTAGCTACCCAATTTCTCCAAGCCTAATTTGACCAACTCATCACCAAAGTTCTTATCGCGGCTGGCGACTCCGAGCACACGCTGGCGCACAGAGTTCCTCGCCCAGTCGTTGCCTGTTGATAGCGTGGGTGGCGCGCCGACTGGCTTTTCCCGAATTTTGATCTGCTCTTTTTCCGGCGGGAATGTCAATTCATAAGCTTCGCGCAGTAACTTCTTCGCCCACTCCTGATCAAGCGTCCAGCCCGCGCTGGCAATTTCTGCCTTAGCGATAGCGAACGCGAGCGGATTATTGATTTTCGTGGCATCTGTTTCAAGGGCGTGCAGTTCTGTGAGTAGTAATGATTTCTCTATCTCTTTATTCTTCCGCTCAGTTGTTACTGATTGAGCGTTGAAAGAAAAAGTTGGAAATAGAATAAGCACGAAAAGGAAGATTAATTTACCCACTTGAATGCTCCCTATATTATGAGTCTAATCTGAACAAATATTGCTGCTATGGTTTTTTACATATACTTTCCAAATGATTACTTATGTATGTCAACGCAACGCGAACGGATCGCCCTACTAAATACACCTTTGAAATTCCGTTCGCGTTGCGCGATAGCAGAATTTATTAATCTACCCCTCCAGCACACTGTGAATCTGCAAGAAACTGATTGAAGCCGCCTGGATCATTGTAATGCGCGTCGCAGCCAGAGGAAGTGCAAGTCCAGATCGTGTTACCGGCTGAACTGCCACAACTTAACCAAACGGTGGTTCCATTACCATATATCGTGTAATAAAGTGAGACTATTCGCGTAAACAACGCTTGCCGTGAAGGCGACACATAATGCTGCCACGAAGGCAACTGTGCGGAATAGCCTTTTAGCTGATTTCATCATAAGGGGATCGCATCGTAGTAGTCTCCTTGTTTCCCGGAAGGTTGAGGTTGAGCTACCATAGTGTGAGTAAGGTAGCAAGGAGCGTTATGGGTGAGCCTGCCACATTGAGATGAGCAAGCAGGAGATGGTGAAGCGCGCGCATCATATGCTCGCCTCTTGAGGCTGTCAATAAAATTGTTTGGACAACAATTTCGGTGCTCGTTCGACGTTTCGGATATTTGCCGGACGCGCCGCGCCTGT
>DASYMM010000351.1:0-4981 GCA_036009085.1 Pyrinomonadaceae bacterium
CGCCCGACGCCCGACGCCGCGCACGCAACTCCGGTAGCGGCGAGTCTCACGCATGAAGGCAATGCTTTTCGCGGTCGTATGTCGGCGGGCGTTGTCAGGCGCGCCGATGTCCGCAGTGACGCGCCGCTTATCACCTGCTCAAACTCACCGACCACACCGCGAAACATCCCGCGACCAGCAGCAGTATTAACAACCTTGCCCTGTTCCGGGTGCCACTCTCACCGAGGTATAACTCCCTCGCGACGTAAAAGAGCGGTGCCAGCACGCCGACCTCGATGAGCGCGTTTCTGTATAAATAATAGTTTGATAATTGTATCCGACCCGCGCTCGGTAAGATGCCGACCGGGGAAGAGAAAGCCGTCGAGCCAAGCGGCCAGAGCAGCGGCAGGGGTGTTACGCCGACCAGAAAATCCAAGATCAGGTGCGACAATCCGGCCAGCACGGCACACACGCTCAGCAACCTGCGTTGACTTTTTAGATTCTTCACGAAGTAAAGCGCGCCGACGCTCGACAGCGGCAGGAGCAGGCTGAGGGCGATGGAGTGCGTGATCCGGCTCCCGTGATGAGCGGGCGAGGCGAGCGCGGGGACGACGTAATCAATGTCGGGCGCGGAGGCGAGGACTACCAGCCACCCGAGCCACATCGCTCTCCGGCGTATGGAAGGCCAAGCCCGTTGGTCTAAGGAGAAGAGCGTGTAAGCGGCTAAACTGTGGCCGAGGAACGACGACATAAATTAGAACCGAATTTTATAAGTCCATCTCACACAGCAACGCTCAGTGTTACATAACCTGCAAGGTCTGCAAAACTTTTATTCATCGGTTCGCTCCTCATCGCCGCCTTATCGCGGCCTTCAACTTTTTCACTTTATTCCCTTCCCTGTTCCTCTCATAAGCAGGGACAGAGGCGTCGTTGTAAATTTCTGTGGACGATGAACTCTGGTCGTGGAGCAATAGGAAATCAAGCCCGGTTGAGAAGCGTCAGAAATGCTTCTCAACCGGGCTTGATGATTACTCTACGGGCGAGTGACGTGGAGCCGCTATTTGCCGGTCGGGCTGGTGGCTAATTTGACGGTCGTGGGGTCAACCGTTATCTCCTGCAAGCGTTTGGTTACTTCGGGCGACATGGATTCCTGATAGCGTCCGCCAAGGTATTTAGCCAGGAACTTCTCGGTCATTGCCAGCGTCGCTATGACGTTGACCGGGCGCGCGAAGCCGTGCCCCTCGTCGGGTGCGACGATGTACTCGACCGGGAATCCCCTCTCACGCAAGGAAATCACGATCTGGTCGGCCTGCCGTTTCTTTACACGCACGTCGTTCGCTCCCTGCACGATGAGCAGCGGGGTCTTAATTTTATCAGCGTACGTCAGCGGCGATTGCCGCACGAGTTGCGCTTTCCCTTCGGCGGTGGTGGGGTCGCCCACTCGCTTGTATATCCTGATGCGCTCGGACTCCATGGTCGCCGGCATGGCTTCGAGGAGTGAAATCAGGTCGTTCTGGGCGTTAATCGCCACCGCCGCCGCGTAGAGGTCTGGCGTGTAGGTGACGCCCGCCAACGCCGCGTAGCCGCCGTAAGAAGCCCCCATGATGCCGACGCGTTTCGGATCGGTGATGCCCTGACTAATCAGATACTTCACGCCCCACGTCACGTCGTCCTGCATCCTCTCGCCCCACTGCCCGTTGCCGGCGTCCAGAAACTTCTTGCCGTAGCCCGTCGAGCCACGAAAGTTCGGCAGGAGGACGGCGTAGCCACGGTTCGCTAAGAACTGCGTCTGGGAGTCGTAGCCCCAACGCTCGCGCCCCCAAGGCCCTCCGTGCGGAAGGATAACGGTCGGAAGGTTCTTCGGCGCAACACCTCTCGGCAGGGCGAGGTAAGCGGGAATCTCCAGCCCGTCGGACGACTTGTAGCGAATCGGTTTTAGTTCGGCGAGAGCTTCGCGCGGCAACTTTTCGCGGTTGCGATATTGCAACTCCAACTTCTTCGATTTGCGGTCAAAGAGATACTTCTCCCCGGCTTCCGTGTCACTGACGGCCAAAATGAGCCATGTCATCTCGTCAGCGGTGGTCGAGTCAAAGTAGATTTCCCTGTTCGGCAACTTCTTCTGCAAAAACTTGTAATCTTTCTCCAATGCCTTGTCCTTGAAATAGAGCCGCTGGCGGTCGTCAATGTAGCCCGTGAAGACCAGTTCGTCCGTCACTGTCGAGAAGGCTGCGCCGTCCAGGTCCACGCGGCTCAGGGGATCGGATTCGACGACTTCCTCTTTGCCTGTTTCGGGGTCGAACAAGACGAGCCGCGCCAGATCCACGCCTGCGCCCTTGTTTGAAATCATGTAGACGCGGCGATTGTCTTTGTGGAAGCGATTCAGGTTGCAAGTCTCGAAGACGCTGCACGAATAGACCGTCTTGAACTTGCCGTCGGCGTCCACTCTGAGGACTTCCCTGTCGCCGCTCTTGGTCGAGCGCGTGGCAAGCCGCAACCCGTCTTTATTGTCGAAGAGCCAGTCCGTCAAACGTTCCGTGTTCTGGCGAACGAGAGTGCGCTCGCCGGTCGAGATTTTGACTTTATACAGGTCATGCCAGGCCGGGTCGCGGTCATTCATGCCGACATAGACCGCGTCAGGCTCGGCGCGCGGCACGTTGTAAATTATGGTTCTGACCTTCTCCGAATTGGTCAGATTTCGTGCGACGGGGACTTCCTCCCCGCTCGGCGGCTGCTCGTTGAGGTTGACGGCGTAGAGGTTGAAATTCTCGTCGCCCGCTTTATCCTTAACGAACAAGATGAACTTGCCGTCACGACTCCAAAAGTAATTTCTGACCGCGCGTTTAGCCTCGTTGGTCAGCAGGCGCGCGCTGGCGAACGGCTCGTCCGCGCGTTTGACCCAAATGTTCATCGTGCCCTTGTGGGGCTTGCGGAAGGCGATGAACTTGCCATCGGGAGAAATCTGCGCCCCGGCGATCTCCGGGTTGCCGAACAAAACTTCACGGTCAATCAACGGCGGCAAACCCTTTTGCGCCAACGCGGTCGCGCCGAGCAGAAAAATGGACGACAGCGCGCCGAGTAAAATTTTGGTCGTCAAAAATGTACCGGTTGTTCTAATCATATCTCGATAAACTCCTGGTGGGTGTCTGTAGTGGGTACGGGCTGACCCGGCGATAAATGCAGTTCCACAGACATAAACGTGCGGGAGGGTGAAAGCATTAACATCAGGCGTTAATACTTTTCATCAGGAGGGACTGAGAAGTGAGAGATTAAACTCAAGACCAAAACTAACTTAAGGAAGCCACATAGACGCCTGACGCTCTGCCCCCTCCGTCGCTTGACCACCGCCACGCTCTGCCGCGATCATGCGTCGCATGAAGACCTCCCGGAAGACCTCGCTGTTCATCATCGCGCTGGCGTTGCTCGCCTGCCTCGTCTGGCTCGTATCGCGACCGGGCGAGCCGGACGAGCCGTTTGGGGCGAGCGTCTCAGAGACTTCAGGAGGCACGTCGTTCGAGGCGCGCGTCGTCGTGCCTCGCTCCGGCCTGCCCTTCGGCGGGATTCTCCCGGATTGGCTCGTGGCGCGGATGGACGGCACTCCCCGCGAGTTGCGGTTCGACCACACGAGCCGTGGCGCACAGGTCGGCAGCGTCGGACCAGACCGCCTCGAACTGCGCGCCGAAGGTTGGGAACTCTTCATCCAGATTGACGGCGAAGGGCGCATCGCTCCGGGGACGCGCCTCGTCTTCCCGCTGGCTCTCGGGGGCAGGCAGTTGAGACTGCGCTGCCGACCCGCAGATCGCGCCACAGGCTATCTCCACACCGCCACGCGGGCAGGCTCCGACATGCTCGACGGACGCTTCCTCGTCGAACTCGCCACCTGCGAAAATGCCGAGTCGGGGAAGACCATCGAGTGGCCGCCGGCACCGCTCACCCTACGCGGGAGTTTCAATGGCCTGCCACAAGTCCGTCGCTAGAGCACAAGGGAGACCGCCCGACGCATATTCCGTCGAAGAAAGCCGAGTGGCCGTCTCCATCCTGGCAATATTCCATTCCGCCAAAGCTTGTGATACTTTACGCGCGCATTAAAGCTTCCACACATTTCATCGCTTAATCGAAACAATCTTACCCTCGGTCGCGGTTCAGGTCTTTTCTAAAGCTTTCACAACGCCTTACCAACCTCTCTCGGCAGCAGGAGGATTTGCCATGTCTCAACGCACCCGCTTCACGTTCGCTCCGTCAGTTTGCGCGCGTCTGGTAGCGCTCTTTCTTTTCGTTGCGGTAATGATTCCGCTCCACACAGCCGCATCCGAGAGGGGGAAGGCGACGGGGAAAGCCCTGCGTTTTAACCCGTACGAGTTCGGGGTGTGGGCGGAAGTTACTCCGTCTCCCGCGCCGTCCCCCGCTCAGTCGGTCGTGGCGATACATACGAACGTCTTGCCCGACGGCAGAGTGCTGTTTTGGGGAGCTAACTTTGCGGGTCAGACGACGGCGCAAATCTGGCATCCCACGAACAACACTTTAACGAACGCGAATCACACGGGCGCGTCGCTGTTTTGCGGCGGCCATGCGTTTCTGCCGGACGGGCGACTGCTGGTGACCGGCGGACAGACGACCCTTTTCGCGGGCATCCCGAACACGACGTTTTTCGATTTCAACAACAACAGTTGGAGCTACAACGCCGCCAACGATATGAACGCAGGCCGTTGGTATCCCTCGAATGTGTCGCTCGGCAACGGCGAATTGCTTGTCGCCGCAGGCACATATTGTCGAAGCTTCTCTCTCGACGGTAGTTGTACAAGGTGGGCTAACAACCCTCTGCCGCAAGTGTGGCAGACCAACGGAGGATGGCGTAATCTGTACGGCGCAAATTTGGAACTCACGACCTATCCGTGGATGTACCTCGCCTCCAACGGCAAGGTCTTTCTCGCCGGGCCGCTCAAATACACAGGCTTTCTGAATACTTCGGGCACAGGCGCATGGGAGGGGCCTAACCCTCCCAGTC
>DASYMM010000352.1:0-22075 GCA_036009085.1 Pyrinomonadaceae bacterium
CTCGAACGGCCCCATCTGGCAGAAGTTCGTGTAGTCAGCGGTGTCCGCACGCGGGTCGAAGATTTTTCGATAGCGTTGCAGTTGCACGCGCGACAAACTCAGACGCCCATCATCCTGACAATCCTTCATCAAACGCTCCTCGACGAAATCCTCCGTGTTGACCTGTATGAAATAGGCGAGCGTGCCCGACTGTTCGAGGCGCGCGCGCACGCTGGCGAAGTCGGCTTCGCTGGTCGAATCAACTCCGTCGGTCAAGGCGACGAGCGCGCGACGCCCGCGCAAACCGGCGCGCGGCGGCGTGCGAAAGACTTCCGCGACGACGCGTTCCAGAGCATCGTAGAAGGGCGTGCCGTTGCTCGCGCCGATGCTCTCGATGGCCTGTTGGAGCGCGTCGCGGTCGTCGGTCAAATGCGTCAAGAGTTCGACGGCGGCGAGTTTGGTCGCGCCGTCTTCCTGCGTGTTGAAGGCGAGTATGGAGATGCGGTCGCCGGGGCGCAGCGCGTCGATGAAGGCGTTGGCGGCGCGACGTATGAGGCCGACTTCGGCGCGCGTGGAACCGGAAGTGTCGAGCACGAGCGCGACTTCAAAGGGCGCGTCGGTCGTGATGAAGTTGGCGACGCGCTGCGGTTGCCCGTCTTCGTAGAGGGCGAAATTTTCGGCGCGCAAATTCGTGAGCGGTCGCCCGGTGCGATCCGTCACCGTCACGGGCACGGAGATTAGTTGCGTGTCCACACGCACCACGTCGTCTTCGTCAACTTCTTCCCCGGCAGGAGCGGAGCGGGGCGACGGCGAAGGCAGCGGCGTCGGCGTCTTTTGCGCGGGCGGCGCGTTTCCGGCACCGACACGGCGCGGTCTCTGTTTCGGCGCGTCCGGCGTCGCGCCCGGTTGCGACGATTGCTGTGCGAAAGAGATTTGGAATTGCCCGGCGACGAGCGCGAGCAGGAGCAGAGAAACGATTGCGGACTGCCACGCGCGTTTTTGCTTTGAGGGATGCTTCGACATAAACTTAGACTTCGTTCAAACGAATCGGTGCGCCTTTAATATAGCCGCAAACCCTTGATGACTGAAAGGAGCGACAAGATGTCCGTCATCGGAAGACTCGACGATCAAGTTGAAGCCGTGCTCATCAACCCGCTCAAACGACGTGAGCGCGGCGACGACGACGGAGAAGAGCCGGACGCGCCGCCCCTGCCGCCCGCTCCGGCGCACGAAGAACGCGACGCTGAATCATCTCTGCCGGAGACGCGCGACACGGAAGCCACGCTTCCCGTCTGGTTGCTCTAGGGTTGCCGCCGTCGCTTACGTCTATCAAGCCGCATCGCTTGACACTGTGAAAGGCATCTTTTAGGATGAGTCTCGCTTCGGAACAACAAACGTGAGAGTCTGTTTTTCAAACGAAGCATCGGTCTTTGAAGCGGGCGTGAGAAGAGTTCGGAGGAGTTTGCGACGGCTGGCCTCAGACAGGCGTGCGTCGTGGACGAGATCATGGTGAGGTGCCGGAGTTTCGCGCATCTTCACTAGAGGCACGTACTGTCAATGGTAGACGACCGCCCTTACAAGGCGGGGGTTGTGGGTTCGAGTCCCACCGTGCCTACCATTAGCGATGAGTTGCCGCCGAGCGTCACACGCGCCCGCCGCAGCAGTTCAAGTATTGCAGTCTTTGCGGAGTCGTAGTTCAGTTGGTTAGAACGCCGGCCTGTCACGTCGGAGGTCGCGGGTTCGAGTCCCGTCGGCTCCGCCACTAAATCCTGGTACAGCAGGTTACATCAGCCATCCTTCGGGGTGGCTGTTTGTGTTTTCGGCGGTTGCCTCATGTCCACGAAAACCCGAAGTTATTAGGAGAGTACGAGGTTGGTCATACGAAAAGAAGATCGTTTAACCAACGACTGACACTATGAACGAAACGCGCATCTCGCCCGAAGAGGCCGCGCTGGAAATCTTCCACGCGCGACATGCGGAGGCGCGCGTGCTCTTTCTCGCCGGTTCGGTGCTGCGCGGCGAAGGCACGCCCGCTTCCGATCTCGACATCGTCGTCGTCTATGAACACTTGCCGGTCGCTTATCGAGAGTCGTTCATGCATCGAGGCTGGCCGGTCGAAACCTTCGTCAACGATGCTGAGACGTTGAACTATTATTTGCTGGAGTCCGACCCGCAGACAGGCTTTCCGTCAATGGCGAACATGGTGGTCGAAGGGCGAGAGATACCGGAGCCGGGCGAGTTCTCGCAGGCGTTGAAGCGCGTGGCCGCCGCCGCGCTCGCCGCAGGGCCGCCCGCGTGGAGCGCGGAAGATTTGCGACGCATGCGCTACATGCTGACAGACGGCGTGGACGATTTGCGCCACCCGCGAAGCGACCTCGAACTCGTCGCCACGGGCGCGCGGCTCTACGAAGCCGTGGCCGATTTTTACCTGCGCTCGCTCACGCTCTGGTCGGCCAAAGGCAAAGCCATCCCGCGTCGTTTGCGCGAAGTGGATGCGGCGTTCGCCGCGCGTTTCTGCGGGGCGTTCGAGACGCTGTTTGCGGGGAAGCGTGCGGAGGAGGTCGTCGCGCTCGCCGAAGAGATGCTCGAACCCTTTGGCGGTTTTCTCTTCGACGGTTATAAACTCGACGCCGAGAGCGGCAAGCGCAAGCCGCTCGACTGAGTAAGAGTGCCGAACAAAACTAACCACGAAGGCACAAAGGCACGAAGAAAACTTTAAGGATTTAACTTTGTGTCTTCGTGTCTTGGTGGTTTCCTTAGTCGGTCCAAGCAGGAAGAATTTTTGCCAGCGTCGCTCGTATGATTCCAGTTCCCGAAGCCATTCGCATCGTTGAAGCGGAGACGCCGCGCTTGCCCGCGGAGTCGGTCGCGCTCGCAGAGGCGCGCGGGCGCGTGCTGGCCGAAGACGTTATCGCCGACACAGACTTGCCGCCGTTTGATCGCGCGCTGATGGACGGCTACGCCGTGCGCGCGGCGGATACGGAGGGCGCGCACACGGGTGCGCCCGTGCGTCTGGCGATAGTCGGGGAAGCGGCTGCGGGCGCGGGCTGGCGCGGAGAGTTGCGCGCGGGCGAGGCCGTGCGGATTATGACGGGCGCACCCGTGCCCGCGGGCGCGGATAGCGTCCAGCAGGTCGAAGTGACGCGCGAGACGGAAGACGGTGCGACGGTCGAGATCAAGCGCGCGACCGCGCCGTCGCAGTTCATCACGCGACGCGCGACGGAGATCACGCGTGGCGAAATCGTCCTGAACGCAGGCGAGACGATAGGCGCGGCGGCGATGGCTGCGCTCGCTTCCTTCGGTTACGCGCGCGTGCGCGTCGGCTCGCGCCCGCGCGTGGCGGTGCTTGCGACGGGCACTGAGTTGGTCGAAGTGGGAGCGCAGCCCGGCGCGGATCAGATACGCGACTCGAACACCTATTCGCTCCTCGCTTACGCGGAAGCGGCGGGCGCGCGCGTCGAACACTTGCCGCTCGCGGGAGACGATGCCGCGCTTTTGCAGCGCGTGATCGCGGAGAGCGTGTCGCGCGCGGATGTGCTCGTGCTCTCCGGCGGCGTCTCGATGGGCGTCTATGATTTCACGAAGACGGCCTTGCGCGCGCTCGGAGCGGAAATATTTTTCGAGCGCGTGAGTTTGCGTCCGGGCAAGCCGACGGTCTTTGCGCGCATAGGGCGCACGCTCGTCTTCGGGCTGCCCGGCAATCCAGTCTCCGTCTCCGTCACCTTCAATTTATTTGCGCGCACGGCGATTCGCGCCATGCAGGGAGCACAGCAGGCAGCTTTGGAGGAAGAACAGGCCGTGCTCGGACGCGACGTGCGCGGCGCACAGGAGCGCGCGAGTTACCTCCCCGCGCGACTCGGCACGGACGCTGCGGGGCGACTCGTCGCAGAGCCTCTGCGTTGGGGCGGCTCCTCCGACTTCGTCGCCTTCACGCGCGCCGACGCGCTCCTGATCATCGAAGCGGGCGCAGGCACGGTTGAAGCAGAATCAATCGTGCGCGTCGTGCGCCTGCCTACCTAGCTGTCGAGTTCAAAAATTCAGACACGACAAAGGCGTCTTCGCTTTAACGGCGAAGACACCTTTGGTCGTTTTGCTAAGGAGTAACGGTGCGAAAGTTAGTTGGGCATGACGACCGTGTCGATCACGTGGATGACGCCGTTCGATTGATACACGTCGGCGGTCGTCACCATCGCCGTGCCGCCTTTTTCGTCCGTCAGCATGATGCCGTTGCCGTGCATCATCGCGGTCAGCGTGCCGCCGTTGACGGTCTTGAAGGTGGCACGGCCTCCGCCCTTCTTGATCGCCTTCGCGATGGCTTTTGAATCCATCTTTCCGGCGACGACGTGGTAGGTCAAAATGCCTGTGAGCATCGCCTTGTTCTCAGGCTTGACGAGCGTTTCGACCGTGCCTGCGGGCAACTTGGCGAACGCATCGTCGGTCGGAGCGAAGACGGTGAAGGGGCCTTTGCCGGAGAGCGTCGGAACGAGATCGGCGGCCTTGACGGCGGCCACGAGTGTCTTGTGAATCGGCGACTCCATCGCGTTCTCCACGATGTTCTTCGTCTTGTACATCGCCGCGCCGCCGACGGTCGGATTGCCGTTCTTCATCTCGGCCTTCATCATTTCCTGCGCCGAGGCGGGCGCGCCTGTCGCGCCCACGGCCACCATGCAGAGCATCAATGCCATAAAAATCTTCTTCATGTTTTGTCCCTTTCAATCTTCAAACTGTTGGAATTTGCTCTCGACGACACACTTCTCCCACAGCCGGCGGCACGCTTCGAGAGCGCGCCCGGCGGTCGCCGGGACTTCGGTGTCTCATCGAACGGAAAAAATTTCGTCGCGCAAAAACTTGTTCTCTTGTTTGCGCGTCTGTCGGGATTTACGGAGGCGGGCATCGGGTCGGTTTTATGATCGGGGCGCGAAAGGGGATAAAGTCTCTTGCGTATTCGTCACGTTTTGATGTTTAGTTTGTCGGCATGAAAAATTCCGGCGGGACAATCGCGCCCGGCGCGACGCAAACGCGCGAGGGCGGCAGCGAGCGGACGACGCACGCGGAGAGCGAACGCGAAGCCGTGCCGCTCGCGCACGCGGCGATCCACGAGACGGTGGCGCGCATACTCGGCGAGCAGACGGAGCGCGGGCTGCTGCTCGACGTTCCGGCGGGCGAAGGCGCGCTCGCCGCTCGACTTTTGCGTGCGGGCTTTGCGGTGCGCTGCTGCGATCTCTACCCGGAGATTTTTCGCCTGCGCGGCGTCGAGATCAAAGGCGGCGATCTCTCCGGCACGCTCCCTTACGCGGATGAGACTTTCGACTTCGTCACCTGCGTCGAAGGCTTGGAGCACATCGAGAACCCGCAACAGGCCATACGCGAGTTCGCGCGGCTCCTGCGCGCGGGCGGCGGCCTCGTCGTCACAGTCCCCAACATCCTCAACATAGAGGAGCGCGTGAAGTGGTTGCTCCACGGTTACACTTCGCACTTCAAACCCATCTCGCGCGAAGCCCTCGCACGCGTGCGCGCAGAGTTGGGCGCGCTCGAAGAAGTGGCCTTGCACATCAACCCGATCTCTTATGCGGAGTTGCGCTACACGCTCGAAAAGTATGGCTTTGAAATCCAGAAAATCTATCGCGACAAACCGAAAGCGCACCTCTGGGCTTACCGGCCGCTCGTCGCGCTCATCCGGCTCGTCACGCGTTTCACCTCCGCAGACAAGCGGCGTGAGCGTTGGTCTGCCGAGTTGCAATCCGACGAAATCCTGCTCGGCGGGAACACTCTGATCGTCTATGCCGTCAAACGAACTCGAAGCGATGAATAAACTTTCACACATGGACGAAGCGGGGCGCGTGGCGATGGTGGACACGAGCGCGAAGGAGGCGACCGTGCGCCGCGCCGTCGCCTCTGCGCGCGTCTTGATGTCTGCGGCGACCGTGGCGGCGGTGCGCGCGCATCGCACGCCGAAGGGCGACCCTTTGGAGACCGCGCGGCTCGCAGGGATCATGGCCGCCAAGCGCACCTCGGAACTCATCCCACTGTGCCACCCGCTCCCGCTCACGCACGTCGAGGTGCGCGCCGAAGTGTCGAACAGAGGAATCTACATCGAAGCCGAGGCCGCGACGCGCGCCGAAACCGGCGTGGAGATGGAAGCGCTGACCGCCGCCACGGTCGCTGCCCTCACCGTCTATGACATGTGCAAGGCGTTAGACAAGGCGATGACGATCACGGATGTCCGTCTGGAACGAAAGACGGGCGGCAAATCCGGCGACTACGTGAGGCGAAGGGCGAAAGAAAAGGGGTTAGAGACAGTCTTATCCGGCAAAGGCAGGAAAGGCGAGAGCACGAAATAACACGAAAACACACTAAATTTGTTTCGTGTTGTTTCGTATCATTTCGTGGTTCACGGCTTCCGCCTCGATGCGTTGCATTTGAGTTAAAAACGGCAGGAACATCGGGAGGGCGTCAGGCGTTTATAGTTGGGAGTTCGGGAGTTTGAGTTTCACAGTCGCGGGTCGCCTTTTTACTTTTACCTTTTCTCGCTTCGTCGTAGAATGAGCTTTACCGGGGACGAGAAATTTTGAACGAAAACGTCCGGCCGGGAGTTGAGCGGAGATTTTGAGTATGAACATGATGAGAATGAAGATCGCACACGACGCGCGCCCGCAGGTGCGCACGCTGCTCATCGCCACGTTGATCACGCTGGCGCTCTGGTTTCTGCCCTACACGAGCTTTCTCACTTACCCGTTCCGCCTCTTCGTGACCTTTATACACGAAGGCGGCCACGCGCTCGCAGCCATCCTGACCGGAAGCTCCGTGCAAAGTTTGAGCGTGGCGATTGACACGAGCGGGTTGACCGAAACGCTCACGCCGCAGGGCGGTTTCTTTTCGCGTTTCTTCATCTCAAGCGCGGGCTATCTCGGCACCATCGCGTTCGGCGCGCTCTTGCTCTGGCTCGTGCGCCGCAAAGTCAAAGCGCGCGTGGTGCTCGTCGGTTCAGCCGCCATCATTCTCGGCCTCACGGTCGTCTTCGGCTTCATCGCGCCGCTCTCAAATTATTCGTTAAAACCGTTCACGGTGCTGGCGGGCATCGGCATCGCGGCGGGACTCTTAGCGGCGGCGAAATACGCTGGCCTTCGCGCGGCCAACTTCCTCGTCGGCTTCCTCGCCGTGCAGTGCGTCTTGAACGCGGTGTTCGACTTGAAGACCGTGCTCTGGATGTCGGTCGCGTCCGACATGCCGACCGATGCGATGAACATGGCGAACGCGACGGGCGTTCCGGCGCTCGTCTGGTCGCTCATCTGGATCGCCATCGCCGTCCTGATTCTCTCGACCGCGATGCGCGCTTACGCCGTCAGCCGCAACAGTCCGAGCCAACCCGATCTCCCGTTTGAAGACCCGCTCGAAGTTTAGACGACAACCCTGTGAGCACCACATACGAGAGGCCGCCCGACGATTCAGCCGCGACGCTTGCGCTGCTCACATCGGGCGGCCTCGATTCATCTCCGGCAAACGAAGCCGATGTTGCTGCGGCGACGTTGACACAGACGCTCGGCGCGTTGCCGCTCGGCGCGCATCTCATCCTGCGCTGTCGCAAAGACTGGCGCACGGCCACCGTCGTCCGCATCGAACCCGACAAGATCACGCTCTCCGTCTCGTCGCCCACAGGCCGCACTTACCGCATGCGCCGCCCGCCCGATGCCCCGCTCACTTTCCACGGACAAATCCCGCTCCTCGATGCAGGCAAGCCCTCCTGCTGGCGCGCCGGACTCGCGCGCTACGACGTGCGTTGGTGACGGGTTTCTTCAAGTAGAAAATTTCCACGCAAAGGCGCAAAGAAGAAGGCACGAAGAAGCATTAAATTGCTCAATTGTTTTGTGTCTTCCTTTGCGTCTTTGCGCCTCCAGCGTGAGTTCTTTCGTTTTCAGCCCGTCGTCGTTTCGTTCGCGCGCTGAAACGGGTTATCATGTGTGTTTCGCTGGTGCGCCAGACTCCCGACTGTGCGTCCCGGCGTCGAAGTAAAACATGACTGAAGAAGCGATCACAGTGCGCGGCGCGCGCGTCAATAATTTAAAGAACGTTGACTTTCAGATTCCCATCGAGCGTTTGACGGTCGTGACGGGCGTTTCGGGTTCGGGGAAATCTTCGCTCGCCTTCGACACGATTTATGCCGAGGGGCAGCGTCGTTACGTCGAGTCGCTGTCGTCCTACGCGCGGCAGTTTCTCGAACGCATGGACAAGCCGGACGTGGACGAGGTGCGCGGCATCCCGCCCGCCATCGCCATCCGGCAGAAGAACTCGACGCGCAACCCGCGCTCGACCGTCGGCACGCAGACGGAAGTTTACGACTACCTGCGCCTGCTGTACGCGCGCGTCGGCACAACCATTTGCCGCGTCTGCGGGCGCGAGGTGCACAAGGACTCGCCCGATTCCGCCGCGCAGGAAACTCTCGCCGCGCTCGCCGAAGGCACGCGCTTCTACGTACTCTTCCCCGCCGAGGCTGGCTTGCGCCTTGAAACGAGCGAAAACGGCGCAGGGAAAAAGAGCGGTAAGGGGCGCGCGAAGAAGGCGAAGACGGGCGAGCAAGCGTCGCCCGCGCTCAGTCGCCAGTTGGTGACGGCGCATGTGATGAGTTTGATGCAGCGCGGCTTCACGCGTCTCTACGCGAACGGCGAGACGCTCGAACTGCGTTCGCCCGACGACTACACGCGCGCCGATTTCAAGGACGTTTATGTGCTCGTGGATCGCCTCGCCGCGCGCGCCGACGTGCGCAGCCGCCTTACCGATTCGCTCCAGACGTGCTTCGTCGAAGGGCACGGCGCGGCCATCGTGCAGACGGCTGAAAGCGAGCCGCGCACTTTGAAATTCTCCGAACGCTTCGAGTGTCGCTACGACGGCACGGTCTATGCCCAACCGGAGCCGCGCCTGTTCAGTTTCAACAACCCGTTCGGCGCGTGTCCCACCTGTCAGGGCTTCGGCAACACCATCGGCCTCGATCTCGATCTCGTCATCCCCAATCCGCTGCTCTCGATTGACGAAGGCGCAATCGAGCCGTGGACGAAACCGCAGCACGAATGGGCGCAGACCGAACTCAGACGCTTCTGCCGCTCCGAAAGCATCCCGACCGATGTGCCTTTCGCCGAACTCTCGCGCGCAGACCAACGCGCCATCGTCGAAGGCAAGGGACACTGGGCTGGCGTCCACGGTTTCTTCGCGTGGCTTGAGACGAAGAAATACAAGCTGCACGTGCGCGTCTTTCTCGCCAAGTATCGCGGCTACACGCGCTGCCCCGAATGCAACGGCGGCAGGCTCCGGCAAGAGGCTCGCGACGTGCGCGTCGGCAACCGCACGCTGCCCGAAATTTGTAAGCTTCCCGTGAAAGAGACAGCCGTGTTCTTCGAGACGCTCACGCTCTCCGACGAGCAGGCGGCCATCGCCGACAAGGTTCTTTTTGAAGTGCGCCGCCGCCTGAAATTCCTCGTTGATGTCGGCCTCGATTACCTGACGCTCGACCGCCTCGCCTCCACGCTCTCCGGCGGCGAAGCGCAGCGCATCCAACTCGCCACCAACCTCGGCTCGGCTCTCGTCGGCGCGCTCTACGTCCTCGATGAACCGTCAATCGGACTCCACCCGCGCGACAGCGAGCGGCTCATACGTCTCCTGCACAACCTGCGCGACATCGGCAACACCGTGCTCGTCGTCGAACACGACCCCGACATGATGCGCGCCGCAGACCACATCCTCGACGTTGGCCCCGCGGCGGGCGAACTCGGCGGGCGCATCGTCTTTGAAGGCGACTTCGCGGGGCTGTTGAAAGATTCCGCGACGCTCACGGGCAAATACCTGCGCGGCGAGGCCGAGATCAAAGAGCCGAAGCAGCGTCGCGCCGTGAAGAAAAAGAAGCTCAGCGTGCGCGGCGCGAGCGAGCATAATTTGCAGGGCGTTGACGTGGACATTCCTCTGGAGATGTTCGTCTGCATCACGGGCGTCTCGGGTTCGGGCAAGTCAACGCTCGTCCACGATGTGCTGTTCGCGGGCTTGAAGAAGGCGCGCGGCGAATGGCAGGGACACGTCGGCGCGTTTCAAAAACTGGAAGGGGGCGCGCTGATTGACGACGTGGTGCTCGTTGACCAGTCGCCCATCGGGCGCACGCCGCGCTCCAATCCCGTCACCTACATCAAAGTCTATGACGGCATCCGGGAGGTCTTCGCCGCGACGCGCGACGCGCAGGCCAAAGGTTTCGACGCCTCTTATTTTTCCTTCAACGTGCCGGGCGGGCGTTGCGACGTGTGCGAGGGCGACGGCACGGTGACGGTCGAGATGCAGTTTCTCGCAGACGTGGAACTACAGTGCGAGGAGTGCAAAGGCACGCGCTTCAAATCGAACGTTCTGGAAGTGCGCTATCGCGGCAAGAACATCAACGACGTGCTCAGCATGACCGTGCGCGAGGCTTTGACCTTCTTCCGCGACGTAAACAAGATCGCCAACAAGTTGCGCGTGCTGGACGAAGTCGGACTCGGCTACCTGCGGCTCGGCCAATCGGCGACGACGCTCTCCGGCGGCGAAGCGCAACGCATCAAGCTCGCCTCCTTTCTCGCCAAACGCACCGGCGCAAAGACGCTCTACATCTTCGACGAGCCGACGACCGGCCTCCACTTCGACGACATCAACAAACTGCTCGCGGCCTTCCGCACCCTCGTCGAAGCGGGCGGCTCGCTCCTCGTCATCGAACACAACCTCGACGTAATCAAAACCGCCGACTACCTCATAGACCTCGGCCCCGAAGGCGGCGACGCGGGCGGCCAGGTCGTCGCCACAGGCACGCCCGAACAGATCATGAACGCGCCGCTCTCGCACACGGGTCGTTTCCTCAAAGCGCACCTCGCGCGCTCAAACGGCCCCGCCGGATGAATTATCAGATTATGTTCGGATAAGTTTTAACTCGCGCAACGCTGCGAGCGTCGGGGGCTTGAGTTTGCCGGAATCGGGTGGTGAAGCGCGCTAAGCAGGCTTTGCATCGTGAATGTCATCGCCACCCGCTGAGCTACTTTCTTCGGTTGCGCCAATTGTTTCAGCGCATTCCGGCATTCAACTTCACTCTGACGAATCACATACTCTCTGTTAATTACCGTAGCCACGTGATGCCGATCCAGCCGCGAGTCACAGGTTCGCCTCCACCCGGGATTTCCATCACTTGCAGCACCTCCACTTCAGCCCAGTTATCAGAGACTTGCAGAACGCGGATGCGTGAGCCGGTGCCAAGTTCCCCGATACGGTTGTAGGTGCGACCCGGGCCAGACCGCACGTTGACGTTGGTAGTCGTCGTCATTTCACGACCGATCTGTGACTCAGAGGTGGCGATGGCGGATATCGAACTGCCCTCCGGCGTGGCGGGCGGATTATTCGTCGCACGGTCACCCACTCTCACACGCTGCGCCCATAGGAGCAGATAGACCTCTGAAACAACGACGAACAGCAAGACGATAACGCCTAGCAGCAATATCCGTCTGGATTTTTTTGGAAGCGACTTCTTCTTAAGTTGCGTTGTCGCCTCAACGATGCTCCTAAGCGGCGGCGCGGAGTGGGCGGCGGACGCGTGCTCACCTTTGGTCGCGGGCGCAGTATTAACGGCAGGCTGGCCTTCGGCGGTTCCTGCATTTCGCCGACTTTGCTCCGCTCTTGCTAACTCGCCTTGCTCCGCCGTCGCCACGCGTCGGTCTTCGCTCTCGCGTCGTTGGCGCGCTTCCGCTTCTTCTGCTTCCCGTTTTAGACGCGCACCCACTTCCGACTCGCGACGCGCCTCCTCCAACTGACGCGCTTGCTCCTCCATCTGCTGGCGTTGCGCTTCCAGGCGTCGCTGTTCGTCCGCCTGCGTTGCGTTGCGCCGCGCCTCGCGCTGGCGGGTGAGTATCTTTTCCAACACACCAGTTAGTTGATCAACGTCGTGCTTCCAGCGCAGATCGCTGAGTTCGAGGGCATGACGGCGGGATAGCGTCAACAAGTTTTCGGGCAAGTCCTGCGGGCGCGGCATGTTTGCGCCTTGCACCAGCACCGGAATCACGGGGATGCCCCGGACGAGCGCGACGGCGATCTCCAAACGGACGAAATCGTTGGGGTTGTCCAGCCGCCGCCCGCTTTCGTCCCGGCTCGCAAGCCAGTTACGACCGATGAGCGCGATCAGGACTTCGCAGGAGCCGACCGCTGATTCAATGACCTGCACGAAGTCCTCGCCCGGCTCAATCTGATCTATGTCCATGAAAACCTGTTCAACGCCGAAACGGGCACTCAGCCTGTCAAACAGTCGTCCGGCGTGGCCGGAGCTATCGTCGCGGCGGTAACTGATGAAGATGCCGGAGAATTGTCCGGCGGCAGGTTGCGACATACGTTTAGACAGTTTGCCCGTTTGACGATGCGTGCGGTGAGTTCTTCAAGCCGGACGGTGACGGTAAGGGGTGCCACGCCCGGAGTGAGAGCCGAAAGCCAGAAGGTCTGCCCGGTCATCTTACCGTAGCTCCGCTGACCGCGCCAGAGTGTTGTTCATCCGGTGAATTTGGAGTTATCTTGCAGAGGCGCAAACGCCCTCAAAGTAAAAGAGCTTGAGAGTGAACGCACGCGTTCGGCAATTATCAATCAACAGGAAGCGGTAGAGCTTATGAGTTTAAAACAACGAATTATTGACGACATGACTGCCGCGATGCGCGCGCAGGATGCGCCGCGACTCTCGACGCTGCGCATGGTGAAAGCCGCGATGATGAATCGCCAGATCGAGAAGGGCGGCGAGTTGACCGACGAAGAGATGGCGAAGATGCTCACGTCGCTCCTCAAACAGCGCAGGGATTCGGTCGAACAGTACGAGCGGGGCGGGCGCGCGGAGTTGGCGGCGAAGGAGCGCGCCGAGATCGCCGTGATCGAAGCCTATCTGCCGCAGGCGGCGACGCGGGAAGAGATCGAACAAGCCGTCTCAGCCGCCCTCGCCGAGACGGGCGCAACCTCCGCGAAGGAGATGGGCGCGGTGATGAAGGCCGCGCAGGCGCGTCTCTCCGGGCGCGCGGTGGACGGTCGCACCTTGAGCGAACTCGTCAAAAGCAAATTGGGATAAAGGGGAAAGGTGAAGGGGAAAGGTAAAACCTTCAAATCCGCCGGTAGTTAAAGACAGCGAATTTCGGGCGAAATTGCCCGCTTTTTCCTTTGCCCTTTCACCCCGCCCGTTTTCCCTGATTCGGGTTCGCTCCGCTTTTGCCCTTTTGCCCGTTTCCCTTTATAATCCGTCTCTTGCTCGGAGCGCGGTGGCGTCGTCCAGTGGGTTCGCGCCCACTTTTTATTTTGGGCGTGAGTTTTTTGCGCCGGGCATTTTTGAGCAAAGGGGGCGAAAGAGCGAGAGCGATGGAAGCGTCGGAAATTGAAGGACGGATACGCGAAATTGTCGAGCGCGTGGTAGTTGAACACGGACTCGAACACGTGCACACGGAAGTCGGCGTGCTCGGGCGAAACGCGGCGGTGCGCATCTTCATTGACAAACCGGAAGGCGTGACGCACGCCGATTGTTCAACGGTCAGCCACCACGTCGGCACGATCCTTGAGGTGGAAGACTGGGTCAATTCGGCCTATACGCTTGAAGTGTCCTCGCCCGGCTTGGAGCGCGGACTCTACAAGCGCGAAGACTACGAACGCTTCGCGGGGCATCTCGCCAAGATGAAATCGCGCGAGGCCATCAACGGCCAGCGCAACTTCAAAGGCCGCATCGTCGGCGTCGAAGGCGACAAGGTGATTTTTGACGACAACACGAACGGGCAGGTCAAAGTGCCGCTCACGAGCATCGTCAAAGCCAACCTTGAAATTGACGTGGAAGAAGAATTCCGACTCGCGGCAGAACGCGAGCGCGCCGCCAAACAGAACGGCGGCAGTTAGTACAACTGAATAACAACTGAATAGAAAGAGACGCCCGGCGTTAGTCGTCAAAAGATGCTGCTTCAAGTCCAGAACTTCAAGGCAGCATTCAGCATCTAACATCCGGCCACCAAAATTATGAGTGCATCCATCGGGCAGAGCATTGACGCGTTGTGCAAAGAGCACGGCATTGACCGCGACCTCGTCATCGAGGCGATGAAGGAGGCCGTGCGCGCGGCGGCACGCAAGCAATTCAAGTCGGGCGAGGAAATCTACGTCGAGTGGAGTTCGGAGACAGGCATCGAACTGTTCGCCTCGAAAGTGGTGGTCGAGGAAGTGACGAACCCCGCGCGCGAGTTGTCTCTGGAAGAGGCGCGCGAGATGGCGGGCGACGAAGTGGACGCGGGCGACGAACTCCAATTGCCTCTGCCGATGGAAGAAATGGGACGCATCGCGGCGCAGACCGCCAAACAGATTCTCTTCCAAAAAGTGCGCGACGCCGTGCGCGCCAACGTCTACGAGCAATACATAGACAAGGTGGGCGACCTCGTCAACGGCTACGTCAAACGCTTTGAGCGCGGCGACATCATCGTTGACCTCGGCACGGTCGAGGCGATTCTCTATCGCAAAGAGCAGTCGCGCGGCGAGCAGTGGGGACAGGGCGAGCGCATCCGCGTCGTGATCAACGACGTGGCGAAGGAGGCGAAGGGGCCGCAGGTGGAAGTTTCGCGCACCTCGCCGGAACTTTTGCGCCGTCTGTTCGAGATGGAAGTGCCGGAGATTTACGACGAGACGGTGATCATCAAGTCTGCCGTGCGCGAACCGGGCGAGCGCGCGAAGATTGCGGTCGCATCTAATGAGCGCGACGTTGATCCGGTGGGCGCGTGCGTCGGCATGAAGGGATCGCGCGTGCAGGCGATCATCAGGGAGCTTCGCGGCGAGAAGATTGACATCATCGAGTGGTCGGACGAGCCTTCGGTCTTCGCGGCAAACGCCCTGTCGCCCGCGAAGGTCAATCAGGTGCGTATCACGGACATCGAGCGCAGGCAGATGGAAGTGATCGTCAACGAAGACCAGTTGAGCTTAGCCATCGGCAAGCGCGGGCAGAACGTGCGGCTGGCGACAAAGCTCGTCGGCTGGAACATAGACATCCGCAGCGAAGAGGAACTCAAGAAAGAAGTGGCCGAGCAGATGGGCGCGCTCATCGCTTCGGGCGGCGCAGTTCCCTTGACCGCGCTCGAAGGCGTGAACGCAGCCACCACCGCCGCGCTCGCCGAACGCGGCATCGATGACATAGACACGCTGGCCGGCACGTCGCTCGACGACCTGACCGAGTATCTCGACATCTCGCTCGACGAAGCGCAGGCCATTCTCGATTCGGCACAGCGCGTCGTCGCCGCGCGCGAGCGGAGCAAGCAGGCTGAAGAGGCTACTGCGGGCGACGCCGGAGAAGAAGTTGCGACTGCCGCAGCAGACGCGGACGACAGCGGCGGCGATGCCGGGGAATTAACGGCTTCGGCTGGCGGTGAGGCCGGAGAAGACGGTGGAGAATCGAAGGACGAGAACGCGGCGAGCGATGCGGCGGCGCAGACGGAAGAAGTCGCTGCTGGCGAAAGCGTGACCATCGAAGAACAGCACGCGGTCTCCGCCGAACTCGATCCGACGATTGACGCGGGCGAAGTCGAACCCTCGGACGCGATGATCGCGGAAGGCTACGACGAGGCCGTGCGCGGCGGTGCTCCGTTTCAGGCCGAGGCGGAAATTTTAGCCGCCGAATCCGCCGACCCGGTCGCCATCTCGGAAGCGGAAGAGATGTCCGTGGACGAGTTGGTGTTGCAGGAGGCGGGGCGCGACTTGCGCGCCGACACGATTACGCCCGCCGCCGGTATGACGGCGACGGATGCCGCGCTCTTGGAAGAAGAAGAGGCCGCAGATGAAGGCGAACCGCCCGTCGAAGATGATTCGCCGCTCGCGCCGCTGGTGTCTGCGTCGGAAGCCTCCGCGCCGGAAGTGCAAGTGTCGTCCGCGCCCGCGCCCGAATACCGGGCGGAGTCGAACGATGAAAAAGCCGCTGACGAAGACGAGAAGCAAGATGCTTCGGGCAGCGCAGAATAACCGCAGCAAGCGCGTCGCTCGTGTGAGCGGCGCGGCTTGCAGTAGTAACCCGCCTTAGACGGCCTCGTGCGGCACGTGTCCCGACGTTCTAACGTCGCGCGCTGTTGTTCGGAGGCAAAGAGGCGAGAGTCTTTCAACCTTTAAAGCGCGCGACGCCGTTTTACCAAAGCGTCGAGAAGGAAGTGCATGACCGTTCAGTCCAAAGTTCGTATCTACGATCTCGCCAAAGAACTCAAGCTCGAATCGAAGCGACTCATAGAAGAGGTGCGCCGCGAGGGCGTTGACGTGAGCGTGCCCTCCAACACGGTCTCGAAAGAGCTGGCGGAGAAGATTCGCAACAAGTATTTCCCCAAGAAAGAGACGGTTGCGCCGCGCGCCATTCGCGTCGTCAAAAAAGCGCACGCCCCCGCGCCCGCCGAAACCCCGCACGACGAAACGACCGAAGACATACACACCTCCGTCGCGCCGCCGCCCGCCGCCGAGCAGACGCCGCCGCCGCCCGCCGCCTTGAGCCAGAACGGCGCAGAGGCGAGCGCGCCCGCGGTTGATCAGACTGTCACGGCGAAGCCGACCATCGGGCGACTCGTCAAGAAACCGCTCGCACCGGCAGAGCGCGCCGAGCCACCCGTACAGGAACCGAGCGCGCCCGCGAACGCAGCCACCGGAACCGAGGCTTCCGCGCCCGCCGAATCCATCACCGGCGCGCCCGTCTCCGAGACGCCCGCGCCCGCAGACGCTGTCGGCCCCGTGCAACTCGGCGCAGGCGAAGCGCAAGCCGCCGCGCCCGCTGTGGAACAGACCGGCGAAGCGCCGCTCACGCCCGTCGCAACGGGAGCGAGCGTCTTGCCGCCGCCGCCGCCCGTCGCCCCTGCACCGCCGTCGAAGCAGGTCAAAGTTCTGCGCCTGAACGCTTCCGCGCTCAACGAAGGTATCAAACCCGGCGAACGCGTGGCCGCGCCGCCCGCGCCCGTCGTGCAACCGACCCCGCGTGAACGCGACCGACGCGGACGCGAGGCCGAGCGCAACCGCAACGCCCCGCGCGCCACGGGCACGCCCGGCGAGAACGCGAACCCGCAAACCGTCTATACACCGCCCGCCGATGCGCGCAGACCACGACCACGCGCAGGCGCACGCGGACGCGGCGGCCCCGCCGGTGGCGGCGACGCGCGCGGCGGCTTCAAAGGTCGCGGCGGACGCTTCGACCGAGACTTCGTGCAACCGCCGAAGGCTCTCACGCTCGAAGAACGCATCGCCGGTTCGCTCAACGTCGGCGCAAACGGCGGCGCGGTCGGCACGCTCAAAACCGCGCGCCTCGTCGAAGGCTCAACCGTCAAAGAGTTTGCCGAAAAACTAGGCATCAAGCCGAAGGACATCGTGACGCTCCTGTTGCAGCGCGGCGTCTTCGCCACGATCAACCAGCCGCTCGACAACAAAGTCGCGGTTGACCTCGGCGAGCGTTTCGGCTACGAAGTGACGTTCGTGCCGTTCGAGGAGATGCAGGTCGAAGAAGAGTTTGAAGAGTTGATCGAGACGGGCGCGGACGACGTGGAAGTGACGCGCGCCCCCGTCGTCACCGTCATGGGACACGTTGACCACGGCAAGACCTCGCTCCTCGACGGCATCCGCGCAACGGACGTGGCGGCGGGCGAAGCCGGAGGCATCACGCAGCACATCGGCGCGTACAGCGTGCAGGTGAAGAACCCCGATAACCCTGCGGAGATGCGCCGCGTCGTCTTCTTAGACACGCCCGGCCACGAAGCCTTCACGATGATGCGCGCGCGCGGCGCGAAAGCGACCGACGTGGTGGTGCTCGTCGTGGCGGCGGACGACGGCGTGATGCCGCAAACCATCGAAGCCATCGAGCACTCGCGCGCAGCGGGCGTGCCGATCATCGTCGCCATCAACAAGATTGACCGCCCGGACGCCAATCCAGATCGCGTGCGTCAGGAGTTGGCGGGTCACGGCTTGCAAGCCGTCGGGTGGGGCGGCGAGACTGAAATGGTCGAAGTCTCCGCGAAGCAGCGCAAGAATCTCGACACGCTGCTCGAAACCGTGCTGCTCACCACAGACATTCTCAACCTTCGCGCCAGCCCGACGCGTCGCGCCTCCGGCGTCGTGCTCGAAGCTAAACTTGATCGCGGTCGCGGTTCGGTCGCCACCGTCCTCGTCCAACAGGGGACTTTGCGCGTGCACGATCCGTTCATCGCCGGGCAGGTCTTCGGCAAGGTGCGCGCGATGTTCGACGACAAGGGCGCAAGCATCACGGAAGCGGGACCGGCCACGCCCGTCGAAGTGCTCGGACTGCAAGGCGTGCCGCAGGCGGGCGAGTCGTTCCAGGTGGTTGACGACATCTCGCGCGCGCAGAGCATCTCGGAGCATCGCCAGATGGTGACGCGCCAGAACACGCTCCTGCAAACCACGAAACGCGGCATCGAAGCGTTAGGCGAGAAGGAAGTCAAAGAACTGCGCGTCGTCTTGAAGGCAGACGTGCAAGGCTCCGTCGAAGTTTTGAAGAGCACTTTGACGAAACTCTCGACCGAGGCTGTGAAAGTCTTCGTCGTGCGCTCCGGCGTCGGCGCGATCACGGAGTCGGACGTGTTGCTCGCCTCGGCGACGCAGGCGGGCGCGTCAAACTCTGCGGTCGTCATCATCGGTTTCAACGTGCGACCGGAAGTGCGCGCGGCGGAACTCGCGAAACTCGAACACGTTGACATACGCCTCCACTCGATCATCTACAAGGTAGAAGAAGAGATTCGCGCGGCCATGATCGGCATGCTCGAAGCCATCGAGTCGGAGAAGATTCTCGGCAAGGCCGAAGTGCGGCAGGTCTTCAAAGTGCCGCGCGCGGGCACGGTTGCCGGGTGCATGGTCATTGACGGCACGATTCGCCGCAACGCGCGTGCGCGTCTCATACGCGACGGCGTCGTCGCGTGGGAAGGCGGCATCGAAAGCCTGCGCCGCGTGAAGGACGACGTATCGGAAGTCCGCGAAGGCTTCGAGTGCGGCATCTCGCTCGAAAACTTCAACGACGTGAAAGTCGGCGACCAGATCGAGGCGTACATCGTCGAGAAGGTGGCGGCGACAGAGCTTTAAGTTTCAGGTTTCAAGTTTCGGGTTTCAGGTCTGAAAGTTCTTTGTTCTTCAACTTGAAACTCGAAACCTGAAACTTGAAACCTTTGTAAGTTATGAGACGGCCAGAGAAAGTTGCCGAGCAGGTGCGCGAGGAGATCGCGCAGATCGTCGGCTATGAGTTGGACGATCCGCGTGTGGCGATGGTCACGGTGACGGACGTGCGTATGTCTGACAATTTGCGCGAGGCGCGGATTTTCGTGACGGTTGCGGGCACGGAAGATGAGGCTTTAACGGCGCTCAAAGCTCTGCGCAAGGCCGCTCCCTACGTGCGCCGCCAATTGGCCTTCAATCTCAGTTTGCGCCACGCGCCCGACATACATTTCATTCGCGACACCGTCGAAGAAAAGGCGGCGCGCGTGGATGAACTGCTCAGAGAAATCGTCCCCACCCTGCCGCCCGACTCCCCCGCGGCGACAGACGGCACGGACGCGGAAATCGGAGAGGAGAAGACGAGGGATGAAGGATGAGGGATGAGGGATGAATAAGCAGAAGCACTCAAGCGATTGAATGCTTTTATTCATCCCTCATCCCTCCGCCCTCATCCCTTTTTGATAACCATGCTTGTTCAAGTGGTCGAACTGATTGAGGCGAAGCGTCGCTTTGCCATCACCTCGCACATTCGTCCCGACGGCGACGGTCTGGGATCGTCACTCGGTCTCTACTGGCTGCTCAAGGCGCTCGGCAAAGAGCCGGAAGTGATCATGCGCGACCCCGTGCCGCACTCTTACCGCAAACTCCCCGGCGCGGAAACCATTCGCGTCACGCCCGTCGTTGACAAACAATATGATGCGGTCTTCGTCATCGAATGTTCCGACATCACGCGCCCCGGCCTCGCCCAACTCGACAAGCAATACGTCGTCAACATAGATCACCACGCGACGACTTCGCCCTTCGGCACGATCAACTGGATTGACTCGACCGCCTCCGCCGTCGGCGAGATGATCTACAACCTGTGCAAGGCCATCGGCGTGCGCCCGTCCAAAGAGATCGCCGAGTGCGTCTACACCGCGCTTGTCACCGACACGGGTTCGTTTCATTACTCGAACACCACCGAGCGCACCTTCAAAGTCGCCTCCGAACTTTTGCGCGCGGGCGTCAAACCGGCGAAGGTCTCGCAGGCCGTCTTCAACAATTACCCCTGGAGCAAGCTCGAACTCTTGAGCCAGGTGCTCCCGACCGCGCGCCACGACGAGACGGGGCGCGTCGCCTGCCTGCGTCAGACTTTGGAGATGCAGGAGCGCGCAGGGGCTTCGGACGAAGATTCGGACGGCTTCGTCAACTACCCGATGAGCGTGGGCGAGGTTGAGGCGTGTGCCTTTTTGAAGGAGACCGCGCCGGGCATCTATCGCACGAGTTTGCGTTCAAAGGGCGACGTGAACGTGGCGCGCATCGCGGAAAAATTCGGCGGCGGCGGCCATCGCAACGCAGCCGGTTGCACGCTCACGGGCGAATGGGACGAGGTTGAACAAAACATCGTCGCGCTGCTCGTCGAAGCCGTGGACAATCGCCCGAACGGCAACAACGGCGCGGCGTCCGAACAGACGCCCGCCGCGCCGACGGGCAACGGCAGCGGCAACACGCCCACCGGGCAACTTCCCGCAACGTTCATCCGTGGCACGTTGAACGCGGAAAGATAGAACGTCTGTCCGTCGTCCGTGGTCAGTTGCCAGTTGTTTTTGTGCTGCCCGATCTTAAACTTTTATCTCCGGCTTAACGCTCGCAGGGCACAAACAAAGGACAACTGACCACGGACGACGGACAAAGAACTGACTACTGACAACTGACAGTCTGAGTTTCTTCGTTTATACTCTGCGCCTATGACATGGTTCCGTAAAAAGGGACAGAAGATTGAAGTTGTTCCGGCGGACGAGCGCGTCGTTAAAACCGAAGGCGTCTTCCGCAAGTGTCCCGAGTGCGATGCCGCGCTCTACAAGAAAGACCTCGAAGAGTCGCTGCAAGTCTGCCCGCCCTGCGGCCACCACTTCCGCATCGGCGCGCGCGAACGCCTCGCCATGCTCTTCGACAACGCCGACTACGAAGAACTCGACGCCGAAGTTATCTCCTCCGACCCGCTCCACTTCGTTGACACCAAGCCCTACCCGCAGCGACTCGAACAGGCCAAGCGCGCCACGGGGCTGCCCGAAGCCATCATCAACGCGCGCGGCAAAATCAACAATCACGCGGTCTATGCGGGCGCGATGGATTTCAGTTTCCTCGGCGGCTCGATGGGTTCGGCGGTCGGCGAAAAGGTAACTCGCCTCGTGGAACGCGCGATCAAAGAGCGCGCATCAGTCATCACCGTCACCTCTTCCGGCGGCGCGCGCATGCAGGAAGGCACGCTCTCGCTCTTGCAGATGGCGAAAATCTCCTCCGCGCTCGCGCAACTCGACAAGTCCAGACTTCCTTTCATCTCCGTTCTGACCGACCCGACAACCGGCGGCGTCACCGCCAGTTTCGCCATGCTCGGCGACGTGATCATCGCCGAACCGAAAGCTCTGATCGGCTTCGCCGGGCCGCGCGTCATCGAACAGACCATCCGCCAGAAGTTGCCGAAGGATTTCCAACGCTCCGAGTTCCTCCTCGAACACGGCATGCTCGACGCCGTCGTTGACCGCAGAGAGATGCGCGCCCTCATCATCAAGCTGCTCGACTTCATGGTGAATCCCGAAATCGCCGCGCCCAAGCTGGACGTGAACATAGACTTCGCCAGCAGCAACGGCTTCAACTCGAAGGCCGCCAAGTCTCTGCTCGAAGACCAACCCTCCGAGGCCAAAATTCAGCAGCCTGAAATCCAGCCCAAAGACTAGCGATTGCGGATTAAAAGCGTCTAACCAAACCAGTAGCCGCGAAAACACACGAAACGACACGAAGAGTGGTTCGTGTTGTTTCGTGTGTTTTCGTGGTTACATGCTTTTGTTAGTTGCTCTAAGAAAAGACAAACAGTAAAACCTTCACCGCGTCTCTGCGGCAGTGA
>DASYMM010000353.1:0-11206 GCA_036009085.1 Pyrinomonadaceae bacterium
AGTTTTAACTTGTCACTCGTCACTGTAGTTAAGCGTTTTGAGCGATGCGGGAAACGCTCCTGCATGCGTTTGGACGCGCTCGGATAGGAAACTCTGAGGGGAAGAAAATCGTTAAGGATAAGTGAGAGGCGAAGTGGCACGCGGAGAATAATAACTTTCGCGGTTTGAAAGTAAACTGGTGTCGGCATCGCAGGAGCGCCGTTGTAAGAGGGGCGGCGGATACCGGATGCGGGCGAAATCATAAGCAGCGCGTGTGGCGTTTCAATTATCCGGCGGAGTTCAACTTCCTCTCTTTTGACAATCAACTCTGAAAAGGAGAGTCGAACATGAACAAACTCAGAATGGCATTCTTCGCCGTCGTCGGCGTGCTGATGGCCGCCATGCCCGCGCTCGCGCAGGCTGGACAGGTGGCTGCCGACAACGAATCGAGCGTCGCCAAGTATGCGAAGCTGGCGGCGGGCTTCGGCTTCGCGATTGCGGCGGGCTTGGGCGCAATCGGCCAGTCGCGCGTGGCGGCGGCGGCGGCGGAAGGCACTGCGCGCAATCCGGGCGCGGGCGGTCGTATCCAAATCCTGATGATCATCGGTCTCGCGTTTATCGAAACGCTGGTCATCTTCACACTGGTCATCGTCTTCGCGGCGGTTCGCTAATCGCGGCGAGACGATAACCGATAGATGTTTACGGGCGCGGCTCTTTTCAATCGAGCCGCGCCCGTAAACTTTTTTGGCGTGTCGCCTCTTGCTTGCCTGCCGGAACGCTTCGTTGTAGTCTCTCAACACATTACCCCCTCGGTTTAATCGAAGCGAAATTTATTCCTCTTTGCAATTCCTACTGCGTGCGATGGGCGAGTGACAATTTGTAGTTTGTCGTAAGCGACAGCGTTTGAGTTTAATTTGTTGAAACTAACCGGAGCGATTTCTTAAAACTCTGACTTCGAGGGGATGGAAAAATGAAAAAGATAATCTTAGCCTTGCTGCTGCTCGTAGCGTGCGCGCCGTTAGCCGTGGCCGACACGATCTATTTGCGTGATGGCCGCCAGATTCGCGGCACGGTGCTCGGTTTCATCGGCGGACGCTTCGCCGTGCGCGTCGCGTCGGCGACCACTGCGAGCGGAGTCGCCGCCGAGCAGGGCGAAGTGCAGTTCTTCAGGCCGAATCAGATTGAGCGCGTCGAGATCGAAGGCCGCTCGCTCGACGAAGCGCGCTTCTCGACGCGCAACGTCGAAGTCGGACTTGCGGCAAATTGGATTGACAGCGGCGTGGAGGTGCGGCGCGGCGAACGCTTGCAGGTGAAAGCCTCCGGCACAATCGTCGCCGGGCGCGCCCGCATCACGCCGGGCGGCTTGCGCTCGAACGACCCGACCGCGCCCTTGCCGCGTGCCGCCGAAGGCGTGCTCATCGGCGCAATCGGCAACGAGCCGGATTCGCCGGTTATCGAGATCGGCATCGGGCGCGAGTTCGTCGCAGACAGGGATGGCCGCCTCTACCTGACCGCCAATCGAGGCACTTACACGGACGCGCGCGGCGCATACAACGTCGAGATTCGCACCGAGCGCGACCTCACGCCGCGACGCCGCGACAACAGCGCGCGCAATAACAACGACGATCCCGAAGCGGCGGACGACGACATCTTCGGCACGCGCCCGACTTCACCCGCTCCGGTGCGTTCGCGCCGGCCGGTTGACGAACGCGGGAGCGGAATTGATCCGAATGGCAATCGGAGGACGCGCGAAACGACCGTTGACGTGCCCGGCAATTCGCGCGGCATAGACACAGGCATCGAGTTACGCACAGGCGATCAAGTGACCATCAGCGCGACGGGCACGGTCGTCGCGGGGCGGCGCGCGGGCGAGGTCACGCCGGATGGCGGTCGCGTCAGCGGACTCGGCATCGTCAGCGCGTATCCGGTGCCAAGCGCGGGCGTGGGCGCGCTCGTCGGCTACATACGCTTGTCGAGCGGGCAAAACACCGCGCCCTTCATCGTCGGCAGCCAGCAGAGTTTCGCCGCGCAAGCGGACGGGAGACTCTTCCTGCTCGTCAACGACGACAACTACAGCGACAACAGCGGCAGCTTCACCGTCCGCATCAGAATCAACTAAAGCAGTGACAAGTGACGGGTGATGGGTGACGAGAAAAAGCCCTGAATCGTGAATCGTCAATCGCGAATAGAAGAAGGCAAAAAGTATTAATTCTATTCACGATTGACGATTCACGATTTACTTGCCTTCTCTCGTCACCCGTCACTTGTCACTGTTTTTGTGTGTCGCTCGGATGATCGGGTCAATGGTGGGGGCGAAGGGCGGGGCATAGGCGAGGTCGAGGCGGTTGAGTTCTTCGATCTTGAGGTTGGCGTGGAGCGCGGCGGCGTAGACGTTGATGCGCCCTGCGACGCCTTCGCGCCCGACCATTTGCGCGCCGAGCAATCGCCCGCTTTTGTCGTGGATGATGCGCGTCGAGATTTTCGTCTTGTCCGGGTAGTAGCCTGCGCGCGATGTTGATTCGTCTTCGCTCAGAGAGGCGTCGAAGCCTGCGCTCTGCGCTTCCTCCAAAGACAAGCCCGTCCGCGCAACTTCCAGATCGAAGACTTTAACCGCCGTGGTGCCGACGACGCCCGCGAAGCGCGCTTCGGGCGACGCGCCCGCAGCGTTTGCGCCCGCCACCCAACCCTGTCGCACGGCGGGTTGAGCCAGCGGAAACCAGACGCGCCGACCCGACACGCGATTGAGCGTCTCGCAGCAATCGCCCGCCGCATAGATGTTGGCCGCGCTCGTGCGCTGCGAGGCATCAGTCGCAATCGCGCCGCTTTCGCCGATCTCCAACCCGGCCTCCTTCGCGATCTCCACGGCGGGACGCACGCCCACGCCGATCAACACAACCTGCGCCTCAAACGCCCGCCCGCTCTCCGTCACGACGCGAGAGACTCGCCCGTCGGCTCCCTCGAAAGCGACCACGCGCTCGCCTAAGACGACTTCGACGCCGCCCGCTTGAAGTTCTTCCACCACGCGGTCGCGCAAGCGGCCTCCGAGCGTGCTCATCATTTTGTCTGACGCCTCGATGAGCGTCGTCTCGATTCTGCGCAGGCGAAAGGCTTCGGCCATCTCAAGGCCGATGTAGCCCGCGCCCACGATGACGGCACGGCGCGGGCGCGTCTCTTCGATGAACCGGAGCAGCCGCCGCCCGTCGCGCAGTTGGCGCAGGACGAAGACGCCCGCGAGGTCGTGCCCCGCGAGCGGCGGGCAGACGGCTGCCGCGCCCGTCGCCAGCACGAGGCTCGTGTAATTTAGTTCGCGTCGCTCCTCGCCCGCGCGCACGCGCAAAATTGAACGCGCGGGGAGAATCTCTAACGCCTCGGTGTTGAGTTGAATGTGGATGTTGTGTTGCTCGCGAAAATATTCGGGCGTGTGGATAACTAAGCGTTCGAGCGAGGGGATGAGGCCGGAGACGACGTAGGGCAGGCCGCACGCGCCGTAGGAAATATCTGCTGTTTTTTCAAGCACGGAGATGTCGAGCGCGGGCGCGATGCGACGCGCCTGCATGGCCGCCGCGAGTCCGGCGGCCACTCCGCCGACGACGAGTAGCTGTTCTTTAGTCAAACGTTTAGCCGCCTTCACACGTATATGAAATTACGAGCCGGGGCAAGATTACTTAAGATTACGGAAAAGTTAAAAGAAAAACCGCCAGCGTCGAGTTGTTGCGCGTGTGGCTTCAGTTTTGCTTGGGTTAGTTTTAGCTTGGGGCGTTTGTAGCGGTATGATACGCTTCGATTAAGAAACTCCTTCAGAATTCGCGGTGCGAGGCGGAAGCGTTTGATGAAAAAATGTCCGAAATGCGGGAAGACTTATGAGAACGCGCCCACTTTATGTCCGGCAGACGGCACGGTCTTAGTAAAAACCGGCGACGCTTTAGTCGGGCAGACTCTGGCCGGGAAGTACCGCATCGAGGAACGCATCAGCGAAGGCGGCATGGGCACCGTCTATCGCGCCACGCACATCTTGATGGAGAAGGCCGTCGCGATCAAGGTCTTGCATCCTTCGCTCGCCGCCGACGACAAGATCGTCGCCCGCTTCACACGCGAAGCCAAAGCCGCCTCGCGCATCTCCAACCCGCACGCCTTAAACGTCACGGATTTCGGCGAATCTGAAAATGGCATCGTCTTCCTCGTCATGGAATATCTGCGCGGGAAGACGCTCAAGGAAGTGATTCGCGGCGAAGGGCCGATGCCTTTGGCGCGTGTCGTTGAAGTAACGCGGCAGATTTGCGGCGCGCTCGACGCCGCGCACGCCGAGGGCGTCGTGCATCGAGACCTCAAGAGCGACAACATCATGCTCGAAGAGGTGGCGGGCGGAAGCGACTGGGCGAAAGTGCTCGACTTCGGCATCGCCAAAATTTTAGAGACCGAAGGGCCAGACCCCGAACTCACCGCTCCCAATCTCATCATCGGCACGCCGCAATACATGTCGCCCGAACAATGCTCGCAGGCCAGCGGCATAGACGCGCGTTCCGACATCTATTCGCTCGGCATCATCCTCTACGAGATGCTCGTCGGCCACGTCCCGTTCACGGGCGAATCAGCGACGGCGATCATGTTGAAGCATTTGCAGGAACCGCCGCCCTCCGTGCTCGACGAGCGGAAAGATTTGCCGCCCGCCGTCGGGCAGGTCATCGCGCGCGCGTTGTCCAAGTTGCCGGAAGAGCGTCAGGAGAGCGCGGGCGAATTGGCCGAAGCACTGGCGAGCGCGGCTGTGGATACGTCCGGCGCAGCGGCGTCGGCAGCCGGAGGCACGACGAGCGAAAACGCCCAACTCGGCGCGAGCAACACGAATCGCATCGTGGTCGCGACCGCGCCGCTCGAATCGCGCCACACGACGAGCGAAGAACAGGACGAAGCGACCATTGTGCACGCGCGCGAGCAGTCGTACATCGCGGATGAGCCTGAGCTTTTTGAGACGCCGCCGCCCGTCGCGAGTTTCAACCCTTGGCGCATCATGATCCCGGCGGCGGTCTTGCTCCTCGTCTTGCTCGGAGCCTTCTTCGCCTTCCAACGCAGTTCCGATTCGTCTGCCACGAACGCTAATTCGCAGCCGCTCGTGGCCGATCCAAACGCCTCGCCCGTCGTGCCGGGCGCAACGCCCACAGGCGCGGGCGAAAGCAACATCGTCCCGGCGACAGGCGTGGCGACTCCTGCGGCGACTGTGCCCACGCAGACGACAACGGGCGCAGGCGGCACAATTGCTAACCCGAATCCGAGCGTGGAAGCGACGCCGACGCCAACGCCCGAACAGGACAACGCGCAGAACAGCAACACTCCCGAAGAGGAAGACGACCCGGAACCGACGCCCACGCCTTCCGCCACGCCGCGACGTAACCCCACGCCGCCGCCCGCGAGAACTCCGGCGCCGGATGACCCGCCGCCGCCGAGTCCGAAAGCGACGCCGCCGCCCACGCTCTCCAACCCTACGGACGACCCGCCGCCCGCGAGCGACTGGTTATAACTCGCTACTACTTGCGACGAAGAGAGAGAGCTTCCCCGAGGATGGCGCGCATCCGCTCGTCGTCGTCAAACTTCAACGCAACTTCCAACACATAACAGGGCAGCGCAAAGTTGAGCGCGCGTAGCTTGACCGCGTCTTTCGCCGTTGTCAGCAACGCACGCGCGCCCTGCCGCACGGCTTCGCGCACGCAGGCGTCAACGTCGCTCTGCGTATAAGCATGATGATCCGCAAACGCGCGCATGTAAGCCACGTTGAAGCCTTCGCTGCGCGCGTGTGCGAAGAATGCCTGCGGATTGCCGATGGCGCAAAACGCCGCGAGCGGCTGCGGGAGGCTCTCGATTTCATGCGCCTCCGGCACGGTCGCTTCACTCTGCGTCGCTGCGAGTAACTTGATACGAAGCGTCGCGGTGCGCGCGATGAGCACCGGACGGCCGCCGCTCAAACTCTCCGCGCGCGCCCGCACCTCTTCCAAGTTATCGCTGCGTTCGGCGCGCGTGATGACGATCAAACCGGCGCGCTTCAACTCGGCGAGCGGTTCGCGCAGACGCCCGCGCGGCAGCAGACGCCCGCCGCCCCACGGGTCTGTCGCATCGAGCGTCAAGATGTTCAGGTCGCGCGCAAGGCGCAGGTGTTGAAAGCCATCGTCGAGAATAAAGGCGTCGCTGCGCAAATGTTCCAACGCCCAGCGCGCCGCCGCCGCACGGTTCGCGTCGCTGACGACGGCGACGTTGTGTTCCAGCAAATTCTCCGCGAGCAAGCGCGGCTCATCGCCCGCCTCACGCGCCTCCGCCAGAATCCTCTCGCCATCCGAGACGATCACGCGTCTGCTCGCATCCACGCGCCCGTAGCCACGCGTGAGGATGCAGACGCGCCGCCCCTCGCGCGCCGCCGCACGCGCCAGCCATTCGACGAGCGGCGTCTTGCCCGTGCCGCCCGCCGTGATGTTGCCGACGCTCACGACCGGAGCCGCCACGCGTTCGACCGGCAACACGCCCGCCCGGTAAAGCGCGCGACGCGCACGCCCCGCCGCGCCGTAGGCGACGCCGAGCGGGGCGAACGCAATGTCTCGTAGCTTAAGCATAAATACAGAGGCTAGAGGTCAGAGATCAGAGGTTAGAGGTTAGTGAAAAATTAGCCTTAGTTGAGTGGGATAGCCACGACTCAATTCTTGTCTGACCTCCGACCTCTAGCCTCTAACCTGTGTTCTACCAGGGGCGCGAGTAAGGCGATGGTTTTATCGGTTGCGCCGCGATTCTGTTGGAGGGCGGCGCGTGCGCGTTCGCCTGTGCGGCGGCGGCGTTTGTCGTCGCTCAACAACTCGCGGAAAGTTTGTGCCAGCGTGGCGGGCGCTTGGGTTTCGTTGAGCGGGGGCAACTGCACGAGCGCATCCTGTTCGAGAAAGTCGCGCATGATGGAAGAGAAATTGAACGTGTGCGCGCCGGTGATGATGCAACGAGCGGCCGCTGCCGGCTCGAGTACGTTATGCCCGCCGGTCTGCGCGATGCTGCCGCCGACGAAGACGAGCGCGGCGAGCGCATAGACGCCGCGCAGTTCGCCGATGCTGTCGAGTAGAACGACATCGCACGCGGCGTCGCTGGCCTGTGGCGAACCGGAGCGACGCGCCCACGTGAAGCCGCTCGCGTCGAGCAGGGCGGCGACTTCGTTGAAGCGTTCGGGATGGCGCGGCGCGATGAGCAAGCGCGGGGCTTTGCTGCGGTCGTCGTAGCTTGCGCGCGTCTGTCGAAAGGCTTCGAGCGTGATGGCTTCTTCCGGCGCGTGTGTGCTGGCGGCGACGATGAGCGGTTGTTCGTCTCCGAACGCGAAACGCTCGCGGAGTTCGTCGGTGATCGCACCCGCGTCCGTCTCCGTGTCGGCGTCGAACTTGATGTTGCCGGAAACGCGTGTGCGTTCGGTCGCGAGTCCGAGCGCGCGAATCCTTTCGGCGTCGGCCTCCGTCTGCATGATCGCGAGCGTGAGCGCGCCCGTCACGCTTTTGATGAAGCGTCCCAATTTCCTGTAACCCCGAAAAGACTTTTCCGAGATGCGCCCGTTGACGAGCGCGACGGGCACGCCCGCGCTGCGACACTCACGCAGAAAACGCGGCCACAGTTCGGTCTCCAACACGAGCACGAGCGAAGGTTTGATCCGGCGAAGCGTGCGCCGCACGCTCCAAGCCCAATCGAAAGGGAAGTAAAAAACTGCGACGGCGTCGTCGCGGAAAACTTCGCGCGCCAGTGTCTGTCCGGTGAGCGTTGTGGTGGAGACGACGAGCGCGTGCGTGGGGAAGCGTTCGATGAGCGCGCGTGCGAGCGGGCGCGCGGCCTGTGTCTCACCAACCGAGACGCAGTGTAGCCACAGAACGGCGCGCCCGCCCGCGTCCGTCTCCGGCACCCCGCCCAGACGCTCGCGCAAACCGGCCACGTATTTCCCATGACGCAAAGCATCGAGGAGAAACAGCGGCAGTAGCGCGAAGATGGCGAAGGTGAGAAGAAGGCTGTAGAGAAAATACACGGAGTTTCAAGTTTCAGGTTTCAAGTTTCAGGTTAGAAGAAGCAAAACATTTGCCGAACTTGAAACCTGAAACCTGAAACTTGAAACAGCGTCTTATTTGGCTCGTTCGATGTAGCGGCCTTCCGTCGGGTCAACGCGGATGCGGTCGCCTTCGTTGACGAAGGGCGGGACGGTGATGGTTACGCCGTTTTCGAGCGTCGCGGGTTTGTTGACGTTGGAGACGGTCGCGCCCTTGAGCGTCGGTTCGGTGCGCGTGACGGTGAGTTCCATCGAGGGCGGCAGCGTGATGCCGATGGGCGCGCCTTCGTAGAACTCCACTTGAAGCTTCAAGCCCGGCGTGAGCCATTCGGCCATGTCGCCGAGGTCTTCTTCGGTGAGCGCGGTCTGTTCGTAGTTCTCCGTGTTCATGAAATGGTGCTGCGAACCGTCCGAGTACATGTACTCCATCTCGTGCTGTTCGAGCGAGGCTTTGTCCACCGTGTCGGAGGAACGGAAGCGGTGCTCGAAGGAGGAGCCGGTGCGCAGGTTGCGCATTTTCGTCTGCACCATCGCGCGGAGGTTGCCGGGCGTGTGATGCCGGAAGTCAATCACCTTGCAGAGATTGCCTTCAAAAAGAATCACCATCCCGCGCCGGATTTGTGTTGCTGGAATCGCCATGAATTATCTTGCTCCGTCTTGAATGAATTTCGCCCGCCCTGCAAGCGCGCGCTGCCGCGTATCGAAAGGGTTAAAAATCAAACCCTGATTGCAAACTGCGTAGTCTAGCGAGCGTTAACTAGCTTTGTCCAGCCGCGAAACGTGCCGCAACGGGCGCACCGGAACGCGCTCAGTCGCTCGTCCCGTCGCTGTCTCCGGCTTCCAGTTTGAAATAGACTTCGAGCGTCACTTGATACTCAAGCCGCCCGTCTTGCAGCCCGCCGCGCTGCTCCTTGACGGTGAACCACGAGAGGTCGCGCAGAGACTGCCGCGCACGTTTAACTGCCACCTCGATGGCGTGGCTGAAACTTTGATCGGATGTCCCGACCATCTCGACGCCCTTGAAAACACTTTCGCCCATGTGGAATCTCCTTAACACAATTTCAGATCGAATTTTAAGACGATATGTTAGGCATGAAATCACGTGAGGTAGAGCGTGTCAAGGAGTTGCCCGTGGTCAGTAGTTCGTTGTCAGTTGCATGTGATCGGTCGGCTTGCTCTCTAGAGATCGAGACACAAGCCGGGGGACACAGAAACAACGAACGACGGACTGCTGACCACGGACAAATAAAAAAGAACGGGTGAGCAACTTGCAAACGCTACTGTTGGGTAGCGCGTGCTTGCTGCTCACCCGTTCTCTTCGGAGGAGCCCACCTTCCTGTCTGTTAGAACGCCGGGCGGGAGCGAAAGTTTCAAAAAAATTGTTGCTTGCGGAAGCGTCTAGGCAGCGCGCGGATGCGGCGTTGCGGCGCGTCTCTCGCGTGCGACATGGTCGAGCCACGCCTGCGCTTCGTCGAAGAGCGGGTAGCGTTCCTCTTCGGCGAGAAATGCTTTCGTGTGCGAGTAGCGGCGACCTTTGACGACGCGCGCCGGGTGCTTGATGTGCAGCATCTCGTGATAGAGGATGTATTCGACAAACCACTCTGGAACGTCGGGCGCGTCGAGCGTCTTGCTGATGACGATGGTGTTGAAGGCGCGGTCGTGGTGGCCGAGAATGCGGCGCGTGCGGCGTTGCGACCATGTGAGAGTGGGTTTCTCCAGTTCGTCGTCGAAGTAACGCCGGTTGAGACGCGCAAAGAGGCGATCGAGATTATGATAGCTGCCGCGCGAGGTGGAGATCATCTTGCGCCCGCGAGCGCGACGCGCGATGTCGGAGGCGCGTTGGACTTGCGGCGAAAAAGCGTAATCGCGATAGACGCGTTCGTAACCCGGCGGCGTTTTGCGTCGGAGCAGCGAGGCGACGAGCATGAAGGCGAGCGCGCGCTGGACGCCGGGCGGCGCGTCGCGAAAAATGTCTGAGAGTCGGACGTAGATGCGTCCCGAGCGGCGTCGGATCGTGTGGTTCAGACCGGCGTAAGGGTAGAAGCGCACCTCGATTTCCGGCGGCGGCTGGTTGCGCTCAAACTGCCGGAAGGCGTCCGCGAAAAGGGGGCTGAGATGTGGCTGCGCGGCTGACATAAGCGGATCAAATTTCAGACTGACCGAAAACGAAGCGACGACGAGGTGAAACGCGCACAAGACTGGTCTTGGAGCCAACGAAAAAAAGTTCTGACGAGAGCCTCCGCCGTGGAATGAGTTTGACGCCCGGTGCAGCCCTATATTACGGGCGGCTTCGGCGGCGCGTCAACGCGCTTGTCCGCCGCCCCGCCTAAGCCTTTTCAAAGCATCAATTGGGAGCAGGGAGCCACGGCAGGGCAACCGGAGGGCGTCGAAAGGCAGGGCTTAAGTCCAGTTAATAGAACGGTTTAGCTTGTGGCGTCGCGCCGCCCGCCGTTTTGCGACGCTAACTCTTGTGAAATCTATAAATTGGGTTGGACGGACGGGCGGCGGCGGCTCAGGTCAACCCGCGTCAGGGCATCGTTGCGCCCCGTTTCGTCCATCCGTTATACTTCAGGCGCAAAGCGTGTCCGAGACGCCTAAAATTAAATCTTGACAGGCTTTAGACGGGGCGGTATTGATTGACATTACACACGGCGAGGCACGCCGCTAAAGCCTCCCGGTGGCCTTCGACGTTCCCCGCTTACCGCTTCAAAGCACAAGATGGCAAATCGTAGCTCTACATCAATGACAAACTCCGAGCGATTGCCCGACGCGCGCGCGCAGTTCGTCTTGTCCGCCATCATCAAAGAACATCTGGGGACGGGCGAGCCGGTCGGTTCGCGAACCGTGTCGGAGCGTCTGGCGAATGCCGCCGGGTGGAGCGCGGCGACGATCCGAAACGTCATGGCGGAACTGGAAGAAGCCGGGTTTGTCGAACAGCCGCACACGTCCGCCGGTCGTGTCCCGACCGACCGTGGCTATCGTTATTACGTGGATCACATGCTCGGCGACGCGCGTTTATCGAGAGCCGACACGGCGGCGATTGATAGTCTGCTCGGCGTCAGGCAGGGCGAAGGCAACATGACGGCTCCGAATCGCCTGATGGAGCGTGTGTCGCACCTGCTGTCGGAACTCTCGGAAAACGTCGGCATCGTGATTTCGCCGCCGATGGCCGACAATCGTTTGCAG
>DASYMM010000354.1:0-5477 GCA_036009085.1 Pyrinomonadaceae bacterium
GCCGGAGTTCCAGCGGAAGATGCCGGACATCTGCCAGCCGCCGAGGAGCGAGTTGACCACGCCGCCCGAGTCGCTGAGAAACGCACGGTTGCGTCCGAAGGGCAGTTGCCAGATACCGTTGGCGTTGATGATGTGGCGGACATCGAAATCGGAGACAGACCGCTGCTGTTTGATGTTCGTCGCGTCGAGGAAGAACGGCGTGAAGGGCGCGCTGGTCTGGAGACCGGAAACGTCGTCCATAGATTTCGACAGCGTGTAGTTGAAGTCGAGCGTGAGCGTGTTCCTGAGGCGGTGGCGGATTGAGAGCGTGCCCGCATGGTAATCCGAGGAGGCGATGGTGCTATAGACCGCCAGCGCGCCGTACTGCGGTTGGTAGAAGTACTGGTTGTCGGTGAAAAGGTCGAGCAGGTTCTGCACGCTTGTCCAGTCGTTGCCGAATTCGTAGCAGCCGCCGACTGAGCTACAGCCGGGAGCGTTAACCGCCGCCATGCCGTAAGCCGCCTGCGTGTTGCTCAAGCTCGAATCGCCGAAGAAGATGTCGCCGAGCGAGCCGGGCGCGTAGAGGTTCTCGAAGAACGGCAAGGGCCCGATGGCGGAGAGCGGCGTGTTGGCCGCGCGGGCGATCTCAAGAATCGTGGCCGCTTGAGTCCACGTCTGCCCCGAACGCGTATCGGTAAAGTTCAGATTAGGTTGCGTGGCGTCGCGGCCTGCCAGCAGGTTGCGCGCCGCGCGCCCGATGTAAGAGGTCTCGAAGACCAGCCCGCCGGGCAGTTCGCGCTGGTAGGAGACGTTCCAGCTATAGTTGACCGGCGACTTCAAGGTGCTGTCGAGCGAGCTTTCGATGCGCCGGTTGTTGTCGGGCGGGCGTTGCTGCGGGAAGACGAGCGTGCCGGGGTCTGTGATGCCCGGCAGCGTGCGGATGCTCTGGCCGATGCCCGTGAAGCGCGGGCCGGGATTCGTCGTCAGGTTGTAGGTGTTCGCGGAGATGGCCTGCGTGGTGGAGAAGCCGAGTTCGTTCTGCGCGTTGAAGGTGACGGCCAACTGCTGGCCGAAGTAGTCGTTGACCATCGCGAAGCCGCCGCGTATGACGCTGCGCCCGTTGCGACCGATGAGACGACCGAACGCGTTATCGCCGAAGTTGGGCGACCACGCGACGCCGATGCGCGGCTGGAAGTTGTTCTTGTCCCAGTCGTAAAGCTGATCAGTCTTGTTGACGATGATCGGCTCCGTGTAGTTGATGCCTTGCGCCGCCGAAGTGATCCTGCGGTCGAGATACTCGCCGAGCGGGATGTTCGGCGCGGCCATGTAGCCTTGCGTCTCATAGACCGGCTTGCTCAGGCCATAGCGCAGCCCGTAGGTCAGCGTCAGGCTCGGGCGAATCTTCCACGAATCCTGCACGTAGAAGTCGTACTCGTCGGTGGCATACTCGCGGAAGGCGGGCGAACCTGCCTGGAGCGCGTTGCCGGTGAGATCGAAGTTGAACGTCGTCGAGTAGTCGGAGAGACGACCGATGACCGCCGAGATGGCCGCCTTCAGATCATCCTGATTGCTGACGATGCTGTAGCCCGCCGCGCGGATCGGGTTGATCAGCACGTTGCCGGACGAAGCATAGTAGAGCGGGTTGGTGGAGGCGATGCCGAAGGCCACGCCGAAGTCCGTGCGCCGGTTGCGTATGAAGCGGATGTTGGTGCCGAACTGCGCCGTGTGGTTGCCCTTCGTCCACGAAAGGTCGTCTGTGAAATTGTGCGTCGGGGTGACGCGGCTGACGGTGTACGCGCCGATGGTCGGTTCATAGACGAAGCGGAAGAAAATATCGTCCGCGCTGCTGTCGCCCTGATCGCTGACGGCAAGACGCGTCATCCCGTAGCGAAAACTGTTGGTCATACGGTTGTTGATCGCCCACGTGTGGCCTGTGGCGAATCCGTAAGGGTGATACCAGCGCGTGCGCTGCGGGGTGTCGGGGAAACGCTGCGGGTTGTCAACGTCAACGGGCTGTGTGTCGTGCTGGTAGCTGCCACGGAAGAAGAGGGTCTGGCTGCCGTTCTGGGTCAAGTTGTAGTCGAAGCGGAGTTGGTGCGCGTTGAGCCGCACGGGCGTTCCGGCGTTGAAGCGGAAACTGCCTGTGTTGAAACCGTCGCCGCCATCTTCGTTGGCGGGGTATCTGGCCGCCGCGCCCGCGAGGATGGCGAGCGCAGTCGGGTTAAGTCCGACGGTGGGGAAGAACGAGGTGAGTTGCGCGGGCGTGAGCGTGATGGTCGTGGCGTTGGCGCTCGTGCAGGGGGTGACGCCCGGAGGGCAGCCCCGGAAACTCACTTCGCCGCGACCGAGGCTCGGCAGCGGAACGGTGCGCCCTTCGATGGCCGACTGGCTCGCATCGCGCCGCCCCTCGTAGCTGTACATGAAGAAGAAGCGATCTTTGATGATGGGGCCGTCGAGCCTGCCGCCGAAGGTGTTGCGCAGCAAGGTCGGGCGTTCGATGCCGGAACGGTTGTTGAAAAAGTCGTTGGCCGTCGTCACGGTGTTGCGGTGATACTCGAAGAGCGCGCCGTGCCAATCGTTGGTGCCGCCGCGCGTGATGAGCGAGATTTGCGCGCCCGCCGAGCGTCCCTGTTCGGCGTTGGCGTTCGTCGTCACGACGCGGAACTCGTCAATGGCCTCGCTGTTCAGACGAAGGACGGGCGAGAAGATCGAGTTCGTCTGCGCTTCGTTGATGTCCACGCCGTCGAGCGTGATGTTGGATTGATCGCTGCGCGCGCCGGTGACGTTACCGGCAGCCGTCACGCCGGGTTGCAGCGTGAGCAGGGAGATCGGGTTGCGCGCTTCGAGCGGCAGTTGAATGATCTGCTCGGAGACGAAGTTGTTGCCGAGCGTCGCGTCCTGCGTGTTGAGTTGGACATCGCCCCCGGTGGTGATCGTGACGGTTTCGCTGACGTTCCCCACTTCGAGCTTCAAAGGCACATCGGTCTGGTTGGAGATGAGCGCGCGCACGTCGTTGGCGACAACTTTTTTGAAGCCCGTCGCTTCCGCTTCGAGGCGATAAGTGCCGGGTTGGATGAGATCGAAGACGAACGCGCCGTTGTCGGTGGTGGTTTGCGTGCGCGACGTGTTGGTTTCCGTATTGGTGAGCGTGATGGTCGCGCCCGCAATCACGTTGTCCTGCGGGTCTGTCACAGTGCCGCGCACGGTGGATGTCCCGCTTTGCGCTGACGCGCTGCCGGCGATAAGTAGGGAAAGAAAGAGTCCGCACAGCGCGAGGGCGGCGCGGCTGCGATTGGAAATCTGAGCTTTCATGGAGCCTCCAATTGTGGTTGCAGCGCTCCGGCCAAAGCCTCTGACTAAAGACCGGAGTTGAGAAAATGAGAATCGAAAGCGATGGGGTCTGAATTGCTAAACGCGAACGCCGGATGAACTACTATGCCGCAATTGAAAACAGGGCAGTACATCTATTCGTCTAATCACAGGTGTCGAGTTGAAAGGATGTTGCTAGTGCGAGTTCGGGCGGAGCCTGACCGTTTCACTCAACCGCCGCTGTTGCGCTCGTTATTGCCGGGCTGTCACTCGCTAAGTTAAGGAATTGTCTGTCGAAATTACGCAGGCAACGAGCGTTCCATTCTGTGGCAGGCGTCAGCGCGCAGAATATTTTGTCGGTTCGGGGGAATTTCCTGTGGGAGGCTTTGGCCGCGCCGCGTGCTATCCAAAATAATAAAGACCGCGGATTCAAAATTTTGGATCAACGCAGGCGCGGCGGACACTAAGAGACTCTCATAAAACTTAGTGAAGCAAAGAAATAAACCACGAACTAACACGAAACGGCACGAAATCAGACTCGTGTTATTTCGTGTGTTTTAGTGGTTACTGCTTTTGTCGGACGCTCCAAACATCGAGTACGGAATGAACGCCGGACGCGCTTCGCCTTCAACGCTCAACCGGCGGAGTTGTCGTGAGACGATGAGCTACTTGATGCTTTCCAGTTTGATGTTCTCAAGCAGGTGGCCTAGCTTCTCTTTCTTCGTGCGCATGTAGTGCATCGCGGCCTGCGTCGGCGGCACTTCAATCGCCACGCGCTCCACCACGCGCAAGCCCGCTTCTTCCACCGCGCGCAGCTTCAAAGGATTGTTCGACATCAGACGCACCTGACACAAACCGAGATCGAAAAGTATCTCGGCGCACTGGCGATACTCGCGCAGGTCAACTGCGAGGCCGAGTTGTTCGTTCGCTTCCACCGTGTCCGCGCCGCTGTCTTGCAAGGCGTAAGCGCGAATCTTGTTGATGATGCCGATGCCGCGCCCCTCTTGCAGTTGATAGACTATCGCGCCGCTCCCCGCCGCTTCGATCATCCCCATCGCGCGATGGAGTTGCGCGCCGCAATCGCATTTGAGCGAACCGAACACGTCGCCCGTGAGGCATTGCGAATGGATGCGCGCGAGCGTCGGCGTCTCGCGCTCGATCTCGCCTTTGAAGAGGGCGACAAACTCTTCGCCCGAATCGCGCGCGCGATAACCCGCGATCTTGAACTCGCCGAACTCGGTCGGCAAATTCGCCACCGACACGCGCTCGACTGTGAGGTCGTCCGTCGTCCACTGGCAAGTGGTGCTGCTGGTCTGCGGTGCTTCTTCCAAAATAACTTACTCCTCTGGCTGCGATGCAATAATCCGATTGACTTAAATTATAAGTTCCCGCGCGGGCGGCGACAAGACGACAGGCAGACAAGGTAATATCGGTAGCTCCTGCCGGGGCTGTCCAAATCAACTGTCGGCGACGGCGCAAGTTAAAAGTTGATCTTTTCTTTTTCATCGCGCATCCTTTCCGCGTCAGTGCGGTGACGTTTATGGAAGAAAAAAACTTTGGCGAAATCACTCTCCCCGCCGACCCGCCCACGTCGCACGTGCGCCGCCCCGCGCTCGTCTTCATGCGCGGCGAACAACTGGCCGCGCCCATCCCGCTCGAACGCGACGAAGTTATCCTCGGTCGCGCGCTCGAAGCCGACGTGCGCGTCAACGACGCGCGCGCCTCGCGCCTCCACGCGCGCATCTCGACCGAGCGCGACGCCAAGACGAACACCGCGCGCTACCGTCTCACCGATCTCGGCTCGACCAACGGCACGCTCCTGAACGGCCAGCCCGTCACGGACGCCCTGCTCCAAAACGGCGACAAACTGATCATCGGCGAACACCTCATACGCTTCGACCTGCTCGACGATCTCGACCGGGAGTTTCAACGCCAACTCTACCGTCTCATCGCGCACGACGAGTTGACGGGTCTGTTGACGAGCAAGTCTTTCTTCTCCGAACTGCGCCGCGAAGCCGCGCGCGCCGAGAGCGAAGGCCGCCCGTTCTGCGTCCTGATGATGGACCTGGATCATTTCAAGCGCGTGAACGATACCTGCGGCCACCTCGTCGGCAGCCAGACGCTCGAAGAGATCGGCGGCCTCATCACGCGCGCCCTGCGCGCTGGCGACGTAGCCGCGCGCTTCGGCG
>DASYMM010000355.1:0-2254 GCA_036009085.1 Pyrinomonadaceae bacterium
GAGAGCATCTGCTCCTTCGGCGCAATCGGCGGCTCGCCGTGCGGCAGGCAGTAGAAGCAGCGAAAGTTGCACCTGTCCGTCAGCGACACCCGCAAATCGCGAATCGCGCGCCCGTATGAATCTTTGAGTACCGCAGTAGTCACTTCTAATCTTTCACCCTGAGTAAACGCTTGCAACTGTAACGACGAAGTTTCACAGACATGATACGCCGCCCGCGAGGGCGCACCAAGTCAACGCGCGAAGGGTGGCGTCCTGATTTGGTGTGTCCTCTGTGCCTCCTTTGTGTCTTAGTGCCCTGGTGGTGTGTGGTCTTTACAAGCATTCACCACTAAGACACAAAGACACTAAGAGGGACGGCGGAAAGCTGAAACGAGGAACACTACTGACAAGGCGTGAGTTGAGTTATTGAAGGTGGCGGGACGCGGGGAAGAGTGTGGGACGCGTCCCGCTGGCGGGGAGAACCGGGGTGGGACAACTCAGGGCTTGTGCGATTCGCCGTCAAGAGGGAGAAGGCGTCGTAGCACGAAGCGTGCGGACGGTTGAACTGACAGGCGACGGACACGATCACGGATACGGCGACGGACAATGCGACGGACGCGGCGACGAAGACTTGGCATAGACCTACCCCTTTCGGCATTTACCTGCGAGGTGAAATTGCCTACCCGACCCGGCACAAAAATTTTATGAAGCCAGCGAACTTTTAGACACGAGGCATACGCCAAAAGTTCCCACCGAAGAACTACTCACACGGTTGGTCTGCACATGAGAAGAGAGTTGCCGCAGCGAGAGTTGTCTTGAGAGAAAAATATTTTTTCGGACGGACGATCAATCGTGGTTAATCGTCGTTCCGGTTTTTCTGGAGCGCGCGTGCGTTGCGTTGGAGTCCGTGGAGTTTGGCGCGTTTGATGGCGGTGCGGCGAAAGCGCGCAGCGTAGGCGTCGGGCGTGAGCGCGAGAAGGTCGGAGAGGTTGGCGGCGACGTGGCCTTCGCGCGGCTCGAAGCGCGCCTCGGCGGTCGGCTGCTCGAAGCGATTCCAGGGGCAGACATCCTGGCAGATGTCGCAGCCGTAGAGCCAGCCTTCGAGATTCGCGGCGACCGGCGCGGGAATTTCGGGCGCGCGCAGTTCGATGGTGGCGTAGGAGATGCAGCGATTTGAGTCCACGACGTAAGGTTCGGTGATCGCGCCCGTCGGGCACGCTTCGAGGCAGAGCGTGCAGGTGCCGCAATGGTCTTCCGACGGGACGGTGTCGTATTCGAGTTCGAGATTGACGAGGAGTTCGCCGAGGAAGACCCAGGAGCCGAGTTCGCGCGTGATCAAGTTTGTGTGTTTGCCGATCCAGCCGAGCCCCGCGCGCACAGCCCATGCCTTGTCCATCAACGGTTGGATGTCCACGCACGGCTTGCCCTCTGCGGCGGGGCATTCGTCTTTGATCCACGCGAGCAGTTCTTTGAGTTTGCCGCCGACGACATCGTGGTAATCGTCGCCCCAGGCGTAACGGGAAATTTTGCCGGTCGCGGGGTCGTCCGGGTGCTCGTGCGGCGTGAAGTAGTTGAGCGCGACGACGACGACGGAGCGCGCTTCGGGGAAGACTTCGCGCGGGTCTGTGCGACGCAAGGGATCGCGCGCCATCCAACTCATCTCGCCTTGATAGCCGCGCCGCAGCCACTCTTCGAGGCGCACACGCTCCATGTCGAGCGGCGCGGCGGGCACGATGCCGACCTTGTCGAAGCCGAGCGCGAGCGCCCGCTCCTTGAGGCGCGCGGTGAATTGCGCCGGCGCGAGTTGAGTTGGCTCTGCTGCGTCCATGTGACTGCAAGTATAACAAAGCGCGTCCGTCAGTTCAGCGGAGGCGCAGCCGTTTGGGCGAAAGCGCGCCGCCGGTTCATCGCCAGTTCGTCGGAAGTTCGCCGTGAATGGTCGTGTATGGAGAGGAGCGGCGCGCGGGCGGCTGCCTTCTTGCGCCTGCGCCCTGCGAACCTTTAAGCTTGAGAGAAAGGAAACTCGAAACTCGAACGATGCCGGAAACTGCGACGCCAACACAGACTGCGACCGAGACGGAAGAGATCAGGCGCAAGGCCGGGAGACTTTTGTTCGTCGGCTTGCCGGGCACGAAGTTGGATAAACGCCTGCGCGAGATGTTGCGCGAGGTGCGCCCCGGCGGCGTCATCCTCTTCGGGCGCAACGTCGAGTCGGCGGAACAGGTCGCGCTTTTGAACGCGCAGATACGGGATGCGCTCGGCGGGCGCGTCATTA
>DASYMM010000356.1:0-3681 GCA_036009085.1 Pyrinomonadaceae bacterium
AAACCTTGTCTTCAAATTTCTCTTTCATCTCGTCACCCGTCACTCACACGAAAGTCAGAAACGACCGCCACGCGTTTAACTTGTCCTTGCTTTAACTCGTCACCCGTCACACGTCACTTGTCACTGTTCTTATCGTTCTAGCTCGTCACTCGTCACACGTCACTGTCTTCTTATGTTAGTCATCCTGTTAAAAGTTGAGCATGCGCAGCCGGGGCGCGCTTTGTTGGAGGCGTTGCGGGAGGCGGGCGTGTGTGCGACGACGGAGATGGCGGCGATGGTCGGGTCGGCGCGGATGGGCGAGGGCGGGGTCGAGGAGTCGCCGCTCGCTTTGATCTGCGAGATCGCGGAGGAAGCCAACATTGCGGAAGTCCATGCGGCGATCATGGAGGCTGCCGCCGCGTGGCCGGAAGCCTCTATCGTCGCCTGCCGACGCTTTGAGGCGGGCGAGCCGCAACCAGAACTCTACCGGCTCGACACGCACGCGCTCCTGCGGCTCGGCTTCCACGCCGTCGCAGACAACCCGGCGCAGTTGCCCGCCCTTCTGCGCGACCTCGAAGAAGGCGGCAAGAATCTGCCGGAGTCGGCCACGCACTCCGAAGTCTTAGATTCGACTCTGACGCCCGCGAGCATGTTGCTGCCCGACAACTTGAGCGTCGCGCGTTTGCGTGCGGCCTTCGAGGCGGTGGCTTCGCTCCATTTCGTGAGCGACCAGAAGAGCGCGGCGCAGACAGCGCTCGCCGGACTCGCCCCGCTCGTGCGCGCAGACCGTTGGACGATCTATCTCGCGGAGATTGAGCGCGGCCAACACGAAGCGCGCTTCGAGCCGCTCGCCGTGCGCGGGCTGACCGAGAGCGAACGCGCCCTGCCCGAAGGCGACTGGCGACGCGCGCTCCACAGCGATTCCTTGATGCTCCTGACCGGCACCGAGTCGCGCGCCGCGCGCAACGCGTTTGCCACGAACGAGACGCACCGCGAGACGGAAGGCGAGCGGCGCGTTCTGGCCGTCCCGCTCATCAACGGCGAGCGCGTCGTGGGGATACTGGAAGCGGTGCGCGAGGGCGCGTCGGCGCGCGGTTTCGCACAGAACGAAGCGGCGTTGCTCTCCGCGCTCGCGCTGCCGCTCTCAGCCGCGCTCGCCAACTCCGTCCGCATCGCCGAAGCGGAAAAACTTTCGCAGACGGACGATCTCACGAAGCTCCACAACGCGCGCTTCCTCCGCCAGTTCCTCATCGCCGAGGTCAAACGCGCGCGCCGCTACGGCTCGACCGTGAACGTACTCTTCTTCGACCTCGACGACTTCAAAGAGATCAACGACCGCTACGGGCATCTCGTCGGCTCGCACGTCCTGATGGAGATGGCGACCGTGATCCTGACGGGCGTGCGCGACACTGATGTCGTGGCGCGTTACGGCGGCGACGAGTTCGTCGTCATTCTGCCGGAGACGAATCTGGACATGGCCTCGCGCGTCGCCGAACGCATGCGCGAGAAGATCGAGGAACACGTCTTCAACGGCGGGCGAAGTTTGCGCCTGCGGATGACGGCGAGTTTCGGCGTCGCAGCTTTCCCCGAACACTCACAATCCCCGCAGCAGTTGATCGCAGACGCGGACGCGGCCATGTACGAAGCCAAAGCCGCGCACAAAAATTGCGTCCGCTTCGCCTCCCCGCGCGAGCCGAGATAGCTCAGCCCCGGTTTCCTTTCCCCACGCATAGAGCATTCACCGCCGCAGACGCGGAGCAAAGCCGCAGAGATGCGCGGAGGAAAGTCTTAAACCCTCTGCGCTAACTCTGCGTTTCTTCTCTGCGTCTCTGCGGTGAAGGTTTTAAATTCCTGCCAACGTTGATTAAAGACGTGTGACCGCCCTCTCAGGCGCAAATTTCCGCATTAAAATCCGCGATTTGAGCCTGTTGGCTTTAGTATTTGGGCTTTTTCGTTGTATCTTGTTGAGTTGGTAGGGCGTCGCGGGGCGTGAGCCTCGCAGGGTGCTGTCGGAAGTCAGACTTACGTGCGTTTATTTCATGTAATCCTCTAACTCCGCTCGACTCGCGCTCCGAACGTTCATTTCTGACGCAACACATTCATGCTTGGATTGAAAAATTAATGGCCTTTAAATCACTCTTTAGTCTATTTTCCAGCGATCTGGCGATAGACCTCGGCACTGCCAACACGCTCGTCTATGCCAAAGGGCGTGGCATCGTCGTGTCCGAACCGTCCATCGTCGCCATCAACAAGTCCACCAATCAGCCGCTCGCCGTGGGCAAGGAAGCCAAAGAGATGTTGGGGCGCACGCCCGGCAACATCGTCGCCATCCGCCCGATGAAAGACGGCGTGATCGCCAACTTTGAAGTGACGGAGAAGATGCTCCAACACTTCATACGCAAGGCGCACAACGGCAAGTCTTGGGTTTCGCCGCGCGTCGTCATCGGCATCCCCTCGGAGATCACGCAGGTCGAACGCCGCGCCGTGGAAGACTCCGCGTATCGCGCGAAGGCTTCGGAAGTCTATCTCGTCGAAGAAGCGATGGCGGCGGCCATCGGCGCAGGGTTGCCCATCACCGAACCGCACGGCAACATGATCGTGGACATCGGCGGCGGCACCACCGACATCGCCGTTATTAGTTTGTCCGGCATCGTCTATTCGCGCGCCGTGCGCGTCGCCGGAAACGAGATGGACGAAGCCATCACGGGTTTCATCAAACGCAAATATAACTTGCTCATCGGCGAACGCACCGCCGAGATGATCAAGATTCAACTCGGCTCGGCCTTCCCCTTAGACGAACAACTCTCGATGGACGTGCGCGGGCGCAACCTCATCGAGGGCATCCCCAAAACCATTACCATCACGGACGACGAAGTGCGCGAAGCACTCGCCGATTCGATCTCCACCATCGTCAACGCCGTGCGCGTCGCCCTGGAGCGCACGCCGCCGGAACTCTCCGCGGACATCGTCGAACGCGGCATCGTCCTGACGGGCGGCGGCGCGCTCTTGAAGAACCTTGATCGCCGTCTCTCCATCGAGACGGGCTTGCCTGTCTCCGTCGCCGAAGACCCGCTCTCTTCCGTCGTGCTCGGCGCGGGCAAGATGCTCTCGGACTTCAATCTCCTGAAGCGCGTGAAGTGGGACAACAACCTGACGAGCGGAACTTAAAAGCAGAGGTCAGAGGTTAGAGGTCAGACGATCAGTAAAAAGCGAAAGCTGATGACTTCTAACCTCTAGCCTCTAACCTCTGACCTCTAACCTCTGTCTTCCAATGGCTGTTACGCGAACGCAGAAAGAGATCAGGCAGCGCGCGCCGCTGTGGTTGCTGGCGTTGCTCGGCGTGAATCTGGTGTTGATGTCGGTGTCGGCGCGCGACGAGTCGGGGCACAAGCGTCTGATTCAGGTGTGGGCGCAGGCCGTGGCCTCGCCCGTGCAGAGCCTCTTTTCGGGAGCGACGGGCGCCGGGACGGGTTTCTTCCAACACCTCGGCAGCCTCAACCGCGCCGCCACCGAGAACCAAGACCTCCGCCGCCGCCTCGCCGAAACCGAAACCGAACTGCGCGAGGCGCGCATGGCGCGCGACGAGAACGAGCGGCTCAAGGGGCTGCTCGAACTCAAAGAGCGGAGCGGCTACCAGACCGTCACGGCGCGCGTCATCGCGCGCGACCCGTCCGAGTGGTTCGACTCCGTGATGATCAATCG
>DASYMM010000357.1:0-8501 GCA_036009085.1 Pyrinomonadaceae bacterium
AAGCAGGCGTGCTAATGGCGCAAATAGAAGAATAAAGGGCTGAGGGAGCGGAAGCATTAGACTTCGGGTCTCTCAGCCCTTCATCCTTTACATTTCCCCTTTTTTATCCGAAGCAGTAGAGCCTGCCGTCCTGCGAGCCGATAACGATGCGCCCCGAAGCGATGGCGGGCGAGGCCGAGAGAGCCGCGCCCGCGTCGTATTCCCAGACCTTCGCGCCGCTGTAAAAATCGAGTACGTAAAACCTGCCGTCGCTCGAACCGACGAAGACCCGCCCGCTCGCGAGCGCGGGCGACGATTCGACGCGCGCTCGCGTCTGAAATGTCCACAGAGCTTTGCCCGTGCGCGCGTCGAGGCTATGCACGTACTTGTCGCGCCCGCCGAGCACGATGCGGTTTTCCACCGCGCCCGCCGAAGAGTAGAAAGGAAACTGGCGTTGCGCGTTGCGATAACGCCAAGAGACGCGGCGCGTCTGTAGATTGACGCCGAGCACGTCGTTGTCGAACGTGCCGTAAAACGCCGAGTTGTTCATCAAAGCGGGCGACGCGCCCGTGTATGCGCCCGACACGACCTGAAACATTTCGCGCCCGTCAGAGATGCGTATGGCGCGAAAGATTTCGTCGCAACCGGCGATGTAGGCCGTGCCGCCAGCGACTCCGGCGGTGGCGTGCACGGGGCCGTTCGTCTTCACTTTCCAACGCAGCGCGCCGCTTCTCGCGTCGAGGCAATAGAGATGACCGTCGTAAGAGCCGATGAGAACTTTGTCGTCCACGGCGACGGGCGAGGATTTAACTTCGCCGCCCGTCTTGAACGTCCACGCGCCGCGCCCGTTCGACGCGTTGACGGCGTGCACCGTGCCGCCGAGGTCGCCGACATAGACGAGGCCGTTTGCCACGGCGGGCGACGATTCGCCGATGCCCTCCTTGCTCTGCGTGTCGTACTTCCACCGCACCGCGCCGTTTGAGAGATCGAGCGCGGCGAGGATTCCATTTTGCGCGCCGACATAGACCGTCCCCCCGGCGATGGCCGCAGAGGATTCGATACTCGCGCCCGCTTCGTAGCTCCACAGCGGGCGCAAGTTCTTCGGCACGTCGGCCTTCGACACGCCCGTCAACTGCCCGTTGCCGCGAAACTGCGTCCAGTTGTTCGGGTCAGCCCACTGCGCCGAAACCGTCAGCGCGGGGAGGAGCAAAAAGGCGCAGGTTAAAAGGAGAGAGACGACCGGACGCGTCAGCGCGTTTGACTGTCGGCTCGACCGTGAGAGAGATTCTGTCTTCACTGCTTCCATGTCCTCAAGCGTTTTGTGGTTGGATTTGAAAAGCGCGACGATAGAGCGAGAGCGCGCCGCCCTGATCGAACGGGCGCGGGTTGAACGTGCCCGTCCATTGGCGCGCGGCGTCGGCGGCGAGCATCTCAAGCGCGTCCTCGCGTATGCGCGCCGCGTTCCCGTCGTCGTCAAGCCCGCCCGCCGCTTTCAACTCGTCGAGCCGCGCCGCTAAAGTTTCGCCCGCGCTTCTGTCGTCAACGACGAGACGACCTGAGACTCGCAACAGTTCACTGTAGCGCGACGCGACGACGGGGCTGTTCCAGCGGACGACGTGCGGCAGCATGAGCGCGATGGCTTCGCCGTGCGTCGTGCCGTAGTGCTGCGTGAGCGGGTTGGCGCAGGCGTGCGTTGCGCCGAGCATCGAGTTCTCAATCGCGACTCCGGCGTAGTGCGCGCCGAGTTGCATCGCGCCGCGCGCTTCGGTGTCAGTCGGGTGCGTCAAAACTCTTTCATAGTTCGCTTCGAGCAGCCGCCAAGCCTCGCGCGCAAAGACATCGGAGACGGCGTTGCGGCGCGTCGTGACGTAACTCTCGACGGCGTGCGCGATGGCGTCGAATCCGGCGGCGGCGGTAACGGCGGCGGGTTGCGAGACGGTGAGCGCGGGGTCGAGCAGCGCGACGCGGAAGGCCGCATGCGGTGAGCCGCAGGCCATCTTGACGTGCGTGTCTGCGTCGGAGATGAGCGCGTAAGTTTGCGCTTCGCTGCCGGTTCCGGCGGTCGTCGGGATGGCGATCATCGGAAGCATGGCGCGCGTCGCTTTGCCGTAGCCGTGGTAATCCTGAATTTTGCCGCCGTTCGTCAACAGAAAGTTGATGCCCTTCGCGCAGTCGAGCGAACTCCCGCCGCCGAGTCCGATGAGCGAATCAACTTGAAGCGGCGCGGCAAACTCGCGCCCGCGCTCGCACATGCGCGTGTCCGGGTTCACGTCGAACTCGTGAAAAGGGACGACTTCGATCCGCGCCGCCGCCAACACCTCCGTTGCTTCCGCGACGTGGCCGGACGAGACGAGTCCGTGATCCGCGACAAGGAGCGTGCGCCTGAAACCCAACTCCTGCGCGAGCGTGCCGAGCCGCGCGAGCGCACCCGCGCCGAAGACGAGCCGCGTGCGAAGTTGAAAGTCGAAAGGCTGCATAGGAATCAAGGGATGAGGGCGGAGGGATGAGGGATGAATAAGAAAAGCATTCAAGCGAGTGAGTGCTTCCTCTTATTCATCCCTCATCCCTCATCCTTCATCCCTGTAGTTTTACGGTTTCTTCGGTGCTTCGGGTGTCTTCGCGGGAGCGGCGGCCTTCTGCTCGGCGATGGCGTAGAGTTGGTTGCGGTTGGCGATGAAGAGCGTGCCGTTGGCGGGCACGGGCGTCGAATAGACGCTGCTCGCCATGCTGATTCCCTCGGCGATGATCTTCTTCGTTTTGCCTTCCTGCATGATGGTGATGTCGCCGTCTTCGTCGCCGATATAAATCTTGCCGTCAATGCTGATGGGCGAACCCCAGACGGCGGCGAATAAGTCGTGCGTCCAGTAGACCTGCCCGGTCTTCGCGTCGAGCGCGTGGAGGAAGCCGCTGAAGTCTGCTTGATAGATGATGCCGTCGCGGATGGCGGGCGTGGAGACGGAGCGGCGGATTTTGTCGTAGTGCCACACGAGGCCGGTCTTCGTGATGTCGCCGCGCTTCGTCGGGTCAATGCAATAGAGATGACCGACGCCTTCGCCGTGTTCCGGGTCTTGGCCGTTCGAGATGTAGATTTTGTCTTCGTAGGCGACGGGCGTGGAGATCACTTCGTTGCGCGTCTTCGGCCAGACGGAATCTTTCGGATTGGTGTCGAACTCCCAGAGCTTCTTGCCCGTCTGTGCTTCGTAGCCGCGAATCCAGCCGTCGCCCTGCGCGAAGACGACCTGATCCACGCCGCCGAGTTTCGCCACCATCGGCGAAGACCACTGGCCGTGCAGAATCTTGTCGAAGACAGAGTTGTCTTCCCAGACGAGTTTCCCGGTCTTCTTGTTGATGGCGATGATGGCCGGAGCTTTCGGCGAAGGGATGTTGACGTGGCTTTCATCCTGCCCGTTCGAGGTGCTGACGTAGATGAGATCGCCGAAGGAGACGGGCGAGGAGTTCGACATGTTGTGCGGAAACGCGCCGACCTCTTCCATCATGTCGAAACGCCAGATGATGTCTGCGTCCCGCTCGCCGTTTAATTTCTCGTCCTTGTACGCGCCGTCGTTCTCTTTGTCGCGGAAGCCCTCGGTGTCGAGCGCGAGGACTTCGCCGCGATTCGTGACGTAGTACAAAACTTTGCCTTCGACCAGAGGCGACGAGCAGATGCCCTGATACGGCCAATCGTTGACGCGCCCCGCCACGAGTTTATCGGAGACGGACTGCCACAAAAATTCGCCGTCCGATTCGCGGAAGGCCATCAGGATGCCCTTGTCGCCTTTCACTTTCGGGTCGCGCGGCGCTTCGTTGTTCGTGCCGACATAGACCTGCCCGTCGGCGACGACCGGATTGCCGTAAGTTTGCGAGCCGAGCGCGGCGACCCACTTGACGTTCGTTTTCTTGTCCACGTCCCAACTCGTGGGGATGCCCTTCATATTCGAGACCATGTTGCGGTCGGGCGTGCCGCCCCACATCGGCCAATCGCCGCCTCCGGGATCGGACACGGCGGCAGCTTGCCGCGACGGCGAACCGGCGACGAGCATCAAGGCGATGATGGCGAAACAGAGAAGCAGCGGACGTTTGATAGTGCGAAAGTTCATAACTGTTCCTTGAAGGTTGATCCTCAATCTTTACTTGTATGAAACGATGATGTGGCCGGGCATCGTCTGATGCGAAACGCTGCGTGCGAAGCCCGCGTTACGAAACATACGGTCGAACTCGGAGAACGTGTAAGCGTCTCCAGACGGCGTCGTGCCGAGCATGACGAGGGCGAAAGAGGCTTCGGCGGGCGGCGTTACGCGGTCTTCGTTCGGCACGAATTCGAGCGTCACGGCGCGGCCTCCGTCCTTGAGCGCGGCGTGTGCTTTGCGCATCAACGTCTCGCACGTCGGCGGGTCGAAGTGGTGGAAGAAGTTCGTCAACAGAACGAGATCGTAACCCGTGCCGAACTCGACTTCAAACGCGCTGCCGGGAAGCACATGATAACGCGCGCCGACACCGGCCGCTTCCGCGTTCTGTTGCGCGATCTCCAAGACCTTCGGCCAGTCAACCGCATAAACTTCCGCCTGCGAATTCTGTTCGGCGAGCGTGATGCCGAAGATGCCGTGCCCTGCGGCGATGTCGAGAATTTTGCACGCGCCCAAATCCTTCGCGCCGACGACGCGCGCGATGTCCCCGGCGGGCATCCGCATGATCGAGGCCATGCCGCGCGCGAAGTCTTCCCACATCGGATGCTCCGGCGTGACAGACCCTTGCCCGGCCATCACCGTGCCGCCCTTGCGGACGCTCTCCGTGAGACGCTGAAAGGCGTCGCCGATGTGCTCGCCGGAGAGGAACGCACTGATGCCGCCGACGTAAGCGGGCGAGTGGCGACTGAGGAAAAGTCCCGCTTCGGGCGTCAGGCTATAACGCCCGTCTTCGTGCTTGCCGAGAAACTGCGCGACGGTCAGGTAGTCGCAGAGTATCCGCACGCCGCGTTCGGCGGCTTGCACGCGCGCGGCGAGTTTCGCCGTCGTGTCGTCGCCTTCGGCGATGGCCGTGAAGATGTCGAGTTCAATCGCGGCTTTCAAGGCCGCGGTCTGTTGATAGGCCGTGAGCGTGAGAAAAATTCGCTCGGGCGACGGCGGCGAGGTGAGCGTGTCAGCTTCGTGGGGCGTGATCTCGTTCATCTTATTTGTTCGGCGTCACTTTGATGTTGTCGAAATAGACTTCGGCGAGTGCGTTGCCGAAGATGCCGGGCGCGCCCTGCCGGTTCGGCAGCGGATCGACGCGCTCGATCATCCACGCGGCGGGTTCCGGCTCGCCCGTCGGCCACACTTTGCCGCGCGCACGCGTCTTGCCGTCCGGCAAATTCTCGACCGAGAGCTTCATGTGATACCACGCATCCGGCTTCCAAGCGTAAGCTTGCGTGACGGTGCGAACCGTTTCGGGCTGCCAAGGTTCGAGATGAAGCGACTGGCTGTTGCCGTAGAGCACGAGCGCGTAACGCTGCGCGATGACGCCCGCGTCGCCGCGCTGCCTGCGCTTCTCCGTGCCGCGCACGTCGGCCTCGACCGTGTAGTCGGATAAATTCGACGCGCCCAAGTAGGCGCGCGAGCGCGTCACCAGCGAAGAGCCTTCCGTCGTCTTGACGAGAACTTTGTTTCCGTCCAGTTCGCGCACGACGAACTTCAAGACCATGCTCACCCACGTCGGCGGCACACTGTCCACGGCCATCGCGTCGAAGTTTTCGCTCCACGGCAGCGTGGGCAGAACGCGCACGCGCGCCGCGCCCGTCACACCTCCGACCGTCGCTTTGACGAGTCCGGCCTGCGCGCCGCCGTCGGTCGCCGAGACGAACTGGCCGTTCGCCGCCGTGCCTTTCAACTTATCGAGCGACCACGTCGCCGCCTTCTCCTCACGGATAAATCTGCCCTGCTCGTCAAACAAGCGGACGCGGAAGTTAACGGTGTCGCCGGGTTTGAGAATCAACTCGGTGGGAACGACCTGTACCCAAGTGGCGGGGCGATTCGGATTTGGCAGCCCTTCGACCGGAGCGGGATTGTTCGACGGCGTGTTGGACTTCTTGCCGATGGCGTAGAGGTTCGAGTCGGTGGCGAAGTAGACGCGCCCGTTCGAGACGGCGGGCGAGGCGATGATCGCTTCCGGCTGTTGGTCTGTGCCGAGTTGATCCGAGTCGAGAATTTCGCAGCCCGTCGCCGTCGGGCGCAGGATGAAGAACTTGCCGTTCTCCGTGCCGACGTAGAGCTTGCCGTCGGCTAAGACGGGCGAAGCCTTCTGAATGGTGCCGAGGTTTTGCAGCCAGAGTTGCTTGCCTGTGTTCAGGTCGAAGGCGGCGATGTTCGCGCCGTTGTCAACCTGATAGAGCCTGTCGCCGTCAACGACCGGCGAAGAGTAGCCGCCCTGCCAGCCGTAGGTGCTCCACTTGACCTGTTCCTTCTTGAGTTCGCCTTTGGCCGTCGCGTCGAGCGCGGCGATCATGCCCATCTCGTTCGATTCGAGATTCTCTTCGCTGTGCGTCACGATGGCGAGATTTTTGTAGACGACCGCTCCGGTGTTCAACCCGCGCTTCGAGATTTCATACTTCCAGACAGGCTCGCCCGTCTGCGGCTTCAAGGCGTGGACGACGCCGTCGCTCGCGCCCTGAATCAGGAGGCGCGTGCCGTTGATGTCGGCGATGATGGGCGTGGCGTAGGTCGTGTCGTAGGGGCGACCGCCGGGCGCGCTCACCCAGACGGTTTCGCCCGTGCGCTTATCGAAGGCCATGAAGCGGTGCGCGCCGCGCCCGTGCTCGCCCCAGATGAACGTGACGGCGGAGATGATCACAATGTCGCCGTCAATGATCGGCGAGACGGTGCGCCCGCCGTGCGTCGTCAACAGTCCGAAGTCTTCGCCGAGCGAACGCTCCCACAAAACTTTTCCGTCGCCCGACAGAGCGATGAGCGAACCGCCGACGCCGAAGACGTAGACATTGCCCGTCGCCGGATCGCCCACGGGCGACGCCCACCCGACGCGATGCGGCGGCACGTCCGAGAGATAGACGTTGAAGCGATGCTCCCACAAAAGTTTCCCCGTGTCGGCGTTGAAGCACATGATGCGCTCCTGCTCCGTCTCGCCCTTGCCCGCGGTGTTCTGTAGATACACGCGGTCGTTCATCACGATGGGCGCGGAGCGACCGCCGAAAGGGACTTTCCATGCGAGGTTTTCGCCCGCGGGCGACCAGCGCGCGGGCAGATTCTTTTCGGGCGATTTGCCGTCGCGCGCGGGGCCGCGCCAGTCCGTCCAATCGCTCGCGCGGAGCGCAGGCGGCACGATAAAGGCGAGCGCGAATGTAAACAAAGCGAGCGCGAAGCGTTTCAAGAGAGGAACGTGCATGATCAGTTTTACCTTAGATAGCTGTTAGCGATTAGCTGTTAGCGATTAGCCAAACCATAAAAGAGCGTGTAGCGATGAGCCGTTAGCGATGAGCCGGAAGTTTTTGTTTTAGCTAACAGCTAAAGGCTAATAGCTCTTAAATACGCACTATGAAAGTTTAAGTTGCCGCGCATTGGAAGTTTTGGAAGTTTTTCTTGACTCCGACAACAGGCGCGCCACATATTATGTCGCGCTTTACCGGACGAGGCAAACGGCTCCTTGCAACCAACTCGCCCCGTTAGACGTAAAAGCTACGGGCAAACTTCATTTTCGCCGGTCTCGCGCGAAAGCAAGCGCGTGCGCGCCGTCGCAATCCATTAAAAGACAAACTCGCGATCCGAAAAAATGTAAATCGCGAATTCTCCGACAACCGACAGCTACGCCTTGAGGTGAACCTATGACGCGCCAGAGAAATCTTTTGTTGTCTCTCCTCCTCTTACTCGCCACTCTCCAAGTCGCCTCCGCGCAGGATTTGGGCGATCAACTGTTCGAGGCCGCGCGCCGTGGCGATGCGGCGGCGGTCAAAGCCCTGCTCGATAAGGGCGTGGACGTGAACACGAAGTTTCGCTACGGCGCGACCGCGCTTTCTTACGCCTCGGACAAAGGGCATCTGGAAGTGGTCAAGCTGCTCCTTGAACGCAAGGCCGACGTAAACATCAAGGACACTTTCTACGGCGCGACGCCGATCATCTGGGCGGCGCAACATGGACATGCGAAGGTCGTCGAAGCGTTGCTCGACGCGGGCGCGGAAGGCAAAGACGACGCTTTAGGAATCGGCGCGAGCAGCGGGCATCTGGAACTCGTCCGCATGGTACTCGCCAAAGGCGGCCTCAAGCCCGAATCGCTCACCGATGCGCTCGCCGCCGCCGAGCGCGGCAAGCACACGGAGATCGTCGCCGCGCTCAAGGGAGCCGGAGCCGTGCCGCCGCCGAAAGCCGACTTTAAGGTTGACGCGGAAACGCTCAACTCTTACGTCGGCACGTATAAGCTGGACAGCGGGGCGGAGTTCAACGCAGTAGTGAAAGACGGCGCGCTCGTCATCGGGCCGCCGGGACAGCAACTCACTCTCGGTGCGTTCGACAAACTCAACTTCCGCCCGATGGAGTTCGAGG
>DASYMM010000358.1:0-2524 GCA_036009085.1 Pyrinomonadaceae bacterium
TATTCGCGTCTTCAAATAAAGTTGGAAGAGGTGTAAGGCGTGGCAGGACAGAGGCGTCGCGCGGGAGTCTGTGTCAGAATGCAAAGAGAGAGTTAAGATGAGCGTGTCGGTCTCGATGCTCAAGCTTTGAACGGAGAAGCCCGCCTTGAATACTCCGGCGTCAATTATCACGGCGCTTGCTAACGCGCCCGCGCTCATCATTCCGCTCGTCGGTGAAGTCCCGCTCGCGCGACTCAAGCGACGACCGAGTGCGGGCAAGTGGTCGGCGCACGAGCACGCCTGTCACTTGGCGGTCGTACACGCGCTCTTCTTCTCGCGGCTCGACGTGATGTTGTCCGAACCGCATCCGCGCCTCGCTTCTTATCAGCCGGACAGGGATGAGGCCGAAGACAGTTTGTTGAAGATGGAGTTGGCCGCAGCCCTGGAACAGTTTGCGCGCGACCGCGAACGGCTGGTCGAACGTTTGCAGAAGTTGACCGCAGAGGATTGGCGACGGACGGCCGAGCATGAGGAGTACGATCACTATTCGGTGCTCATCATGTTTCGCCACCTGGCGATGCACGACATGTTGCACGCCTATCGCATCGAAGAATTGCTGTTGAAGAAAGATTGGTGACGAGAAGCCTGCGATGCAGTTCAAAGACCACTTTTCATCTCACTCGCCGGACTATGCGAAATACAGGCCGCGCTACCCGGCGGCTCTTTTCGAGTACCTGGCTTCGATGACGCCCGAGCACGAGCGCGCGTGGGATTGCGCCACCGGCAACGGACAGGCCGCTCTCAGCCTCGCGCCATTCTTCGCGCAGGTGATCGCCACGGACGCCAGCCAGTCCCAACTCGACAGCGCGCCCCCTCACGAGAAGATCAGCTACCGCGTGGCGGCGGCAGAGCAGACGGACATCGAAGCCGCGAGCGTTAATCTGGTGACGGTAGCGCAGGCGCTACACTGGTTCGACCTTGAAGCTTTCTACAGGGAGGTCAAACGCGTGCTCAAGCCTGCGGGCGTGCTGGCCGTGTGGGCCTATAATCTGTTGGAGATAGAACCCTCGATTGACGCGAAGGTGAACGAATTCTACGGCCTGACGGTCGGGCCTTACTGGCCGCCCGAGCGCCGTTTGATTGAGGATGGCTACAGGTCAATCGTTTTTCCCTTCGAGGAGCTAAAGCCTCCGCCGGTCAGGATGGAAGCCAGTTGGAGACTGTCCGATTTGGTGGGCTACCTGCAAACATGGTCGGCAACGAAGAGATTCATTGCGGCGCGCGGGTTTGACCCCGTGCCCGCTTTGGCGAATGAGTTGCTCCCGGTCTGGGGCGCGACGAACGAAGAGAAGCGTGTGTATTGGCCTTTGAGTTTGCGGGTCGGAGTCGTCCCCCGAATGAACGGCTCACGGTAATGAGGCGCGCGTCAGCCTCGCTTTTTACCGAACAGGAATTTGAGCATCGGCCCGACGCGTTCGGCCCAGGCTCGCTCGCTGTGCTCCGCTCCCTCAGCTTCGAAGTATTTCAAATCACCATTCTCTTTCCAGCCTTTGGCGACGAGCGCATCGCGCAGGGCGCGTGTGTCCAGAACGGCATCCATCGGATTACGGCTCTCCCTCGTCCCTATGTCCATCCAGATACGCGTCCGAGGTCTTTTGCTGAGCGCCTGCATGTCGCGCAGGATGGCCTTGTTGTCCCACCAGACGGACGGCGAGACGACGGCCAGTTTTCCGAAGACCTGCGGATACTTCATGCCCAGGTAGAGCGAAACCAATCCGCCGAGGCTTGAGCCGCCGAGGCCCGTCTCATGAGCCTCGCGCAGCGTGCGATACTGAGAATCAATGAAGGGCTTCAGTTCTTCGACCAGCAGGCGACCGTAGAGGTCTGCCTTGCCTCCCTGCTTGACCTGCGCGTCCTTCGTCGGCGTGTATTCGTCTATACGGTTTGTGCCGGTGTTATAAACGCCGACGATAATCAGCGCCCTTATCTCGCCGGAGGCGATCAACGCCTGCGCCGTCTCGTCCATGCGCCACTCCTGGCCGGGAATAAAGGAAGTCGCCCCGTCGAAGAGGTTCTGCCCGTCGTGCAGGTAGAGCACGGGGTAGCGCCGCCTCTTCTCGCGTTCGTAGCCGGGCGGTAGGTAGACGATGATGTCGCGGTCGGCGGGCAGAAAACGCGAATGAAAATTCTTGTGCGTGCGAATGTCGCCCACGAGCGTGTGCTGTCTCTCGGGGGCGGTCTGTTTCAACCGTGCGTTGGACATCAACGGCAACACCAGCAGCAAAGCCAGGCATGAGAAAACTCTCAAGACTCTCAATGCGGCGACTCCTTTAAGCTTAAGCTCTGACCTTACTGCGACCGAGCGGCCAGCTTGCGCTCACGCGTGCTTTCCGTCTTCCCGGCGGCGAGTTCGGTTTGCCGGCCATCATAGCATGAGGCTCGTTTCTTTCATGGACGGACGCCTCTTGTCAAAAAGGGACGTTTAGTTAGAGAATCCTGTGCCATGTCAACCGCAGCGCCGTCAACGCACGTTCCCGGAGGCCCG
>DASYMM010000359.1:0-2435 GCA_036009085.1 Pyrinomonadaceae bacterium
ACTTCGTTCTTCTGCGTGTCAATGACCGAGACCGTGTTGCTCGTCTCGGCGGTCACATAGACCCAACGCCCGTCGGGGCTGATCGAGACGCCTTCCGGTTCGATGCCGACGACGAGCGTGGCGATTGTGCGCCGCGTCTCAACGTCCGTCACCGTCGCCGTGCCCGCGTCCTCGTTCGAGGCGTAGAGCAGCTTTCCGCCATTACCGACGGCCAATTGTTCCGGGTCGCGCCCCACTTCATACTTCGACGTGACGCGCCCGCTCGCCGTATCAATCGCCGCGATGCGGTTGTCCGCGTCCTCGTATAACTTCCCCGAAGGCGTGCTCAGCGCGACGTATAAAATTTTGCCGTCGGGACTCAAGCGTAGGCCGCGCGCCCTGACCGCGCCGAGTTGAATCGTCGAGACAACCTTATCAGTCTTCGTGTCAATAACCGTGATCGTGCCGTCGCGTTCGTTGCTGACGTAGGCGAGCGTGCCCGCCGGTTGACGTGAGCAGGCCATGAAGAGCGACTGCAAACACAAGAGGCCGGCGATCAATTTGGCGGGCAAACTTTTTCGAGCGCGGTAAATAATCATGCGTGTTGCGGGGAGAACATCATAGCAACTTTCAGTCGGCTGCTCCGTTCGTGCGGCGTCGCGCGTTCACTTTAGCGTGTAGAGGAAACTTGCGATGTCGCGCGCGTCCTGCTCGGATAGGCCGAGCGTGGGCATGGCGGTCTTCTCGTCCACGCCGCGCGGGTTTTGTATCCAGCGCAGCATGTTATCAGGATTGTTCTCCAGCACGCCCGCGATGTAGGTGCGGCTCGCGATGCCTGTGAGCGGCGGCCCGACTTGCCCTTGCGCGCCGGGGATGCCCGAGATCGTATGACACGTGCCGCAGCCGTAGCGGTTGATCGCCGCCTCGCCGCGCGCGACGTTCCCGCCCGTCATCTCTTCTGCCGCCGCGTGGCTCGAATAACCTTTGCACGATGCGAGCACGAAGAAAATCAATGCCAGCATCGCGCAGGCACAGGCGAGTTTCAACCTGCCGGTCGCCTTCGTCACTTCAAGCATCTGCGCGCGCCTCCTCCCGAACGCGCTCGACGCGCAATTGTCGTCGCTCGCGCCTGAGCACGTTTCGCTCCGACTCGCGCATCCATCCGACCACGAGCGCAAGCCCCGCGACGATATAGACGAGTCCGGCGGGAATCCACATGATCAGGCCGCCGAGTTGTTGATCTTCGAGCGGCGTAAGTCCCCACGATCCCGTACTCGTCGCGTAAGCCGGATACCATGCGGAGCGCGCGAAGGTGATGAGCGCACCGAGCACGCCGCTGTGGACGGAGGTGGTGAACATGTAGAGCGCGGCCGCGCCGTAGCCCATCAAGCCGCGCCGCCCGTGAACGAGCGCCCACCAGAAAAGCAACGCCGAGCCGAGAAAGCTGACGTGTTGCAGCGTGTGTACGAGATCGCTTTTGAGCGTCGCCTGAAAGAGCGCAGGCACGTGCCACACCCAGAGCGCCGCCGTGTGAATCGCCCACGCCGCGAGCGGGTTTGTGAGCGCACGCCACGCGCTTTGAAACCACTTTCGTCGCCCCACACCGCCCGCGCGCTGTCGCCACTTGAGCGGCAAAGCCCACAGCATCGGAAGCAGCGGGCGACCGAGCACGAGGAGCGGCGCGGCCACGAGCATCAACACCTCATGTTGCGTCATGTGCGCCGAGAACAAGACCTCGCCCCAAGGGTGCAGCGGCGAAACGAGTGCGACGAAGAGCGCGAACCACCCGCCCGCGAAAGCCCAAGCCTCCCAACGACGCACACCCCGCCCCGTCGCTTCGTTGCCCTGCCACAGACGCCTTACGCCCCGCCAGTACAACCACGCCAACAGCGCGAGGCTCACGATGATGAGAGGGTCGCGTCCCCAAGTGAACCACAAATCGGCAAACTTATGCGGCTTGCCTTCATGCGCTAACACGCGCGCAAGGGGCAAAGGGGAAAGGGCGATGGAAAAAAGAAGAAGCAAAAGAAGGCACACTCTAACGCGCGCCCGACAGAGCGCGCAGCCTTCGCCACGCTTCTCCCTTCCCCCTTTCCCTTTACCCCTTTCCCACATAATTCTCACCTCTGGCACGGGCTGATCAAAAATTGCGGAATCCACTGCGCGATAAACAGGAGCGTGACGAGACCTGCGAGCAGCAGCCCGACGACGGCGACGAAACGGCTGCGCTCAAGTGTGTCGCCGCCCTCGCCCGGCTCCGTCTGTCCCGCCTCGCGCCAGTTGCTCCACGCGACGAAGCCGCCCGCGAGCGCGATGAGGAGAAACGTGGCCGTCACCACGTGCGGCGCGTAGAGGTGACCGCTCGAACAGGCGCGCGGCACGACCGCGTAGTTCACGGTCAAGTGTGTGAGAAAGGCGAGCGGCGCGGCAAGCAAGCCCGTCAGCAGCCAACAGAC
>DASYMM010000360.1:0-5303 GCA_036009085.1 Pyrinomonadaceae bacterium
CGCAAGAACCTTCCGCGATCCTCGTTCAACGGAATGAACCCCAGATGTGTTCATGGGTACTAAGTTGCTAACGAGGAGTATCGAGATGAAATCGCAAACGCTCGTCAAGGTTTTGGGAGTTATGCTGCTGGCGGTCTGCGCGCCGCTCGTGTTGCTGGCAGTCGGACAGACGCGCACGACGAATCGACTACCGCAGGCGAAAAACCAAGCGGCCAACGCCGAAGACTACCGGATTTCCGGCCCCTACACGCACAACAACCTCGCCGTTTTTCTCATCCACGGAAAAGACAAGCTCGCGGGCAAAACTTTTCTGACGCTGCAAGAGGCGCTCAAGCAGCGCAAGGTCGTCGTCTATGAGACCAAGAACGTTAACGAACTGGCGATTGAAAACTTGTCGCGCACCGAAGAGGTCTATGTGCAATCGGGCGACATCGTGAAGGGCGGGCAGCAGGATCGCATGCTCGGCGTTGACTTAGTTGTGCCGCCGCGTTCGGGCAAGATCGCAATCGGGGCGTTTTGCGTCGAGCAGGGACGCTGGCAGAAGCGCGGCAACGAAGTGTCAACGCATTTCAGTTCCTCGAACGAGCGCGTGGCGACGAAAGCCTTGAAGATCGCTGCGAACAAGACGAAATCGCAGGGCGAAGTGTGGAGCAAAGTTGAAGAGGCGCAGACGAAGTTGAGCGCGAACGTCGGCCGCCGCGTCAACGCGCCCGTCTCGCAATCGAGTTTTCAGTTGACGCTCGAAGACCGCGCGGTGCAGGAGACGGCCGACGCTTACGTCAAAGCCCTCTCGAACATCGCGGACAAACACACGGACGTGATCGGCTACGCCTTCGCCATCAACGGCAAACTCAACAGCGCGGATGTCTATGCCGCGAACGCGCTCTTTCGTAAGCTCTGGCCGAGTTTGCTCAAGGCGAGCGCGGTCGAGGCGATTGCCGAGTTGCAGAAGGGGCAGAAGTTCGACGCCGTTTCCCGCACCGACGTTGACGAGTTTCTCGACGACGCCGAAGCGGGCGCGGCCACCGAAAAGGACGTGACGAAGCGCGTCCAGATGATCACGCGCGAATCCAAAGTCAACCTCCTCTTCGAGACGCGCGACCGCGCCGGTAAGGGGCCTTGGCTCCACCGCAGCTACATCAAGAAATGACGCGCGGCATTAAGAGTTAAAGCATTGACCACAGAGACACAGAGGACACGGAGGGAGCACAGAGAGTTGATTGATCTTCTCTGTGCGTCCTCCGTGTCCTCTGCGTCTCTGTGGTGAGTCTTAATTCTTCGTTGCGCCAATTCGTTTTGTGCTATTCTTGCCTCCGCCAATTCCCCTGCAACACAATCTAATGCTCGTGCGATTTTAACCCGACTACCGACAGGAGAAGACTTCTTATGCGCGCTCTAAAACTTTCCGGGATTTTGGGTGGCACGCTCTTGCTTGCGCTCGCGGGCGCGGCCTGCCAGCCGCCGGCCGCCGATACCAACTCGAACGCCGCCAACTCAAACTCGAACGCCTCTCTGACGAACTCGAACGCCGCGACTCCCATCGCTTCCGCCGCGACCATCGAGACGCGCGAGCCTAACGAGTATCAGGCCACGCTCGTCTTCAGCGCGTCTGCCGAAGGCAAACCGCAGGGTCTCCGGCTCCCGATTGAAGTGGCGCGCAGCGGCGACAATCGCCGCTATGCCTTCAACAACATTCCCGTCGTCGGGCAGGTAATTTTTCTCGACCGCGCCGACAAGCGTTATCTCATCCTGACGGGGCGCAAGCAGTATGCGGAGATCACGCCGGAGTTGATCGGCTTCGACGTGCGTTCCTTAACGCCCGGCCAGATGGTCGTCATGCTGCAACAGCAGAAGGGCGTGGAGCGCGTCGGCGAAGAGCAGCGCGAAGGGCGCACGGTCGTCAAATATCGCTACGCGGCGACGGCGAAGACCGGCTCGCAGGCGGGCGACGTGGCCGCGGAGAGTTTCATCTACGTTGACAAGGAGACGGGCTTGCCCTTGCACGCGGACTTGACCGGGCAGTCGAGCGGGCAGGTGCAGGGCGTGAGCCGCGCGCACCTCGTCGCAGACATGCAGGACATCAAGACGACGGTTGACCCCGCGCTCTTCGAGTTGCCGACGGGGCTGACGAAGTTGTCGGAGCAGGAGATCAAGCAACAGGTGACGGCCATCGGCCAGTTCTTGCAGTTCGCTCTGAGCGCGCTCAATTCCCAGATGGGCAACGCACCGGCAGGCAGCGGCGGCACCACGGCGACGCCTCCGTCCCCACCACCGACCGCTGGCGGTGCGTCGCCCTCCAGTTCACCTGTCGCTACGCCGACCGCTCACTGACGAGAGGCATTAGAAGAAGATGAAATATATTCTCCTGCTCCTCGTCGGCGCGCTGCTCGGCGCGGCTCTCTCGTTCTACATCTTCGTGGGCGCGCCGCGCATGAAACAGGCGCAGACGGGCGCGCCCCTCCAAGCGCCGGACGCGGCGGGCGATCCGCCCGGCACGGCGGTTCTCACGCTCGACGAAAAATTCTTCGACACCCTTCTCGGCACGATCTTTCGCGACCTGAGCGCGCCCGCGTTTCGCATCGCCACGATGCCGAAAGAGTCTGAGATGGCTTTCGCCGGAACGGGCGGCGTTCGTTTTGTGCAAACGCAGGAAGGCGGCTGCACGAATCAAGTCGTGCTCGCGCAGGAGGGCGGCGGCGTGCGGACGGGCGTGAGTTTGCGGAACGGGCAGATCGTCGCGCCGCTCGCCTTTAGCGGCAGCCGCGCGCTCTTCGGCCAATGCATGAATTTCAGCGGCGCGGCGGAAGCGAACATCACGCTCTACTTCAAACCCGAAGAACAGACGCTCTACGGGCAGATCACGATCTCAAGCGTCAACCTCGATAACGTCTCGCCGCTCGCCAGCCCGGTTGTGACGAGTTTTGTCCAGACGGCGATCAACCAGAAGGTCAACCCGCTCGTCCTGATGCGCGGCGCGCAACTCTCTCTGAACGTGCCCGTGCAGGCCAGCAACGGCACGCTCAAAGCGCAGGCCAGAGACGTGCGCTCCGAAGTCAAAGACGGCGCGCTCCGCCTCCACGTCACCTACGACTTCACCGGCGCACGCGCCAATGGCAGCGCACCCCCGCCGCCGCAAAGTTAGACGCACGCCGCGTCGCAAGCCTCAACATAAACTAACGGGCGCAAGTCTTAGATTAAGACTTGCGCCCGTTCTCGCGTCGCGCTTTTCAATCCGCAATCTCCAGTTGAAGATTCCGCATTTAGACTAGCGTGTATCAGGTTTGCTTGCCGCGCGGTCGTGCTCTTCCGCGCGCGTGGCGGCCAGACGCCTTTGTGCCCTCAGTTTTAGCACGTCGTCGTTGAGCACGCTGATTTTGTCTTCCACCCCTTCAAACCCGTCTCGCATTTCTTGTCGGAGTTCCACAATCTCGGCCAGAGCGCGTTCCCAGATCGGCTTGGTTTCCAGAGCCTTCCGTTCCGCCTGTTCCTCTAACGCACCGAGCCGCGCGTTAATCGAAGCGAGTTGCGCCAGCACCCTTTCCTCGAAGGACTGGTTATCGAGTAGTTCAGTTGTGCGTTCGTCTGACATGGCAATATGGTAACGCCGGGCGCGGCGAATGACAACGCTCCTGCCCGCCGCCTTTCAGCCTTCCGCGCTCGTCATTATTCTTCAGCTTCGGCCAGCGCGTTGATCGCGGGGCCGTTGACGACGCCGCCGTCGGCGCAACGGAAGCGCGAGCCGTGGCAAGGACAATCCCACGTCTTCTCGCCTGAGTTCCATTGCACGACGCAACCGAGATGCGTGCAGATCGCGGAACGCTCGTGGAGCGCGCCCGCGTCGTCTCGATAGCAGGCCACTTTCGTTAAGCCGCGCCGGATGATCGCCCCTTCGCCCGCCTTGATCTCCGCAACGTCCGACACCTCGCCCGGCGTCACGAGGTCTGTGTATTGCGCGGCGACGTTCAAGTTCTCCTCCGCGAAATCTTTGGCCGCGCTCAGGCTCAAAGGCTTGCGCGAAGGGTCGTAGAGTTCCGCCCACTTGTTCGCGCGCCCCAAGATGAGATCGGTTAACAGTATTCCGGCAATCGTGCCGTGCGTCATGCCGTTGCCGGAGTCGCCCGTCGCGATATAGACGTTGTCGCTGTCCAGAGGATTTCGCCCGATGAAGGCGAGGCCGTCCACAGGCTCCATCACCTGCCCCGACCAGCGATACGCAAAACTCTCGACTTGCGGAAAACGCTCACGCGTCCACTCTTCGAGACGACCGAAGCGCGCCTCCGCATCATTCGCCTGTCCCGTCTTATGATCCTCGCCGCCGACGATGAGCACGTCGGAACCGCCGCTTTCACTGTTGCCGCTTTCATCGTCGCCCGCACCTTTGCTTCCGCGCTGCAAGCGCACGTAATGATACGGGTCGGGCGTGTCCCACAAGAGAATGTCCGGCACGCTCCCGCGCGGCACGCGCGCGCCGACGACGTAGGTGCGATACGGGGCTTGCTTCGTGTGAATCGCGACCCGGTCGTTGACGGGCGTGTTGGTCGCCACGACGACGGCGCGCGCCTTGACCGTCGCGCCGCTCGTCGTCTCGACGCGCGCTTCCTCCGTGCCGCCTTCGATCTTGCTCGCGTGCGTCTGCGTGTAAATCTCGCCGCCACCGCGCCGCACGGCTTCGGCCACGCCGCTCAGGTATTTCAGGATGTGAAACTGCGCCTGTCGCGGGAAGCGCAACGCCGCGCCTGTGTCGAACGAATCAACGGGCGCGCGTTCGACGCGTTCGATGTCCGTGAGTCCGGCGCGGTGCGCGGCTTTGAGTTCGTCGTCGAGTTGCGCCGGGTCGTCGCCGGGCGGCACGAACAGGTAGCCGTCCACGCGCGCAAAGTCGCAATCAATCTTCTCCTCGTTGACGATTGCTTCCACTCGATCAATCGCCGCCGTGTGGCTCTCGGCGGCGAGCCGCGCGCCCGCCTCGCCGTGCAAGCGTTCGAGTTCGTAATAACGATCATCGAGCGCGTTCGTGATGTGCGCGGTGGTGCGGCACGTCTCGCCCCCTGCGACGGGGCCGTCGTCGAGCACTACGACGCGCTTGCCCTCTTTCGTCAACAGGTAGGCCGTCGTCAATCCCGCGATGCCTGCGCCGACTATAACCACATCCGCCCGCACGTCCGTCGTCAGCGGCGCTCCCCCCGGCACATCCGCCGTCGTCCGCATCCACACTGAAGTCGTCTGCCCGTTATCAGTTTTCATCACACCTCCTTATTTGACGCGCGCGTAGCAGTAACAATCGCGCGGCTCATCGCTTATGT
>DASYMM010000361.1:0-7262 GCA_036009085.1 Pyrinomonadaceae bacterium
TTCTTGGTCTTCAATTGTTCGACTACTTTTTTTATATTCATGCAGCTTTCCCCCGTGTTCGTTTGGCTCGATGTTCGGCTAAAAGTTCTTTGACTTCTGCGGCGAGATTTTCTGTCTGAATGGATTCACGGGAATGCTCAAGGATGGCGCGACACGCGCTGACACGACCTGTTACTGGAGCGGATATGTCGCTTGCAATTTCTTCCAGCACGCGCGCCGCAGTTTTGCTGGCACGTTGTAAGATAGCAATTGAATGTGACCAGACCTCATACCTTGCCGAGCGGTACGCACTAGCGAAAATTTCGTCCTGAAGCCATCTGAAAACAGTAGAGCGGTTAACGCCCGCCGCGACCGCCGCGCTAGAAATATCGTCGTTTTCGATTAGTGCCAGAATCGCCCTAAGCTGTTTCGGTGATAAATCAAAATCCTGTTGCATAACGTCGCACCCTAAAATTTTGTAGAACTTCGCAATCGAAATAGTTAATAGTCACTGATTGCGGACATCTGAAAAGCAACAAACTTTCAAAGGTCAAATTTTCTAGGAAATTTGATTTCAGTCGAAAGTTAGATCGCTTGATGTCAGACACCCCCTACCTTTGTAATCTCCGTGAAATGACTTCATAAGCCGCGCCTGCTATCCCGTTTCTATTTCCTAAAGCCCTCGTTTCTCCGGCGAGCAAAAGCACGTGCGGATTCATGAGCTTCCAGCAAGTAATCGGAATCAGGCTCAGGTGAATCCATCGTGCGCTCGCAACGGTTTCTATGCGCGGCATATTTGATTGCTTCAGGCTCGAAATCTTCGCGCCTGTGGACACCGTACCTGATCGGCTTCGTCGGTTTCTTGTCATCGTGCAGAGTATTCATCTGCGGTTTGCTAGATTCATAAATTGCCATATCTGTATTCTCCCTGTTTAAGTTGGTCATAACGGCGGCGGGCTATGAATGCGCCGCCATTAAGCGCAGGAGACACCCGCCGCCACTTCCGCCGATTCGTGAGTACATCGGCGGAAAAGTTAAATTATCAATCCTGCGCAGACGGCTTGTGATGTCGGCGCGGGTACTGCTTCTGAATCGTCGCGCCTCCCCAAAGTCGCAAAGAGCGCGGCGGAACAATCTTTCTCTCCCCAGACTCAGGAAACGGCAGCAAAGCATATCCGCGATTTGATACTTTGATAATTCATTGTCATTTCCTTTGGGGCGGCGAAAAGAATTTCGCCGCCAACATTACTGTTAAAGTCTTGTTAATTCTTCTTCTAGTTACTCTTGATCTAGTTAGCGTAAACCCGTGCTTACTAAAAAGAGTTATTAGGTGCTTACCGTCATAGTTGCAGCATGCGTATTACTAGGACGGGTTAGCACGTGTTTCCTGTGAAGTTGCAGCATGCGTACTACTAGAACGGGGCAGCCACGTCTCTATCGGCTCACCACGACTAAGCCGTCTCTGAACTTCGCGTCCGTTGCGCTCTGCCCGAACTGCCTCTTTCCATTTCGCCGCTTCAGATTTAGTCGGGCAAGTTTGGTCTTCCAACATTCTCCCGTCAGGATGTGTGAGGATCGGTTTACGCAGAATGTAATTAGTTGATCTGCCAAAGTTCTTCTGCTTTTCAATCCAGTAGAAATGTTCGAGTTCCTGCAAAGCGCGCGAAATTGCAGGGCGGTTCAACCCGCTACGCTCTTCGATTTTGTCGTAGCTCGGAAAAGTTCTATCGGTCTCATTATTGGTGAAACTTCGTAGCGTTGCGTAAACCCATTTGGCATGAGGCGTCAAATATCGCCCCTGATTGAACAGTTCCATCCGAACGACAACGAACTGCCCGAACTTGTCTGACAGCTTTTTATTTTGTTTACCTGTGGAATTGGTTTCTTTACTCACGATCATTTTCCTTGTGGTTATTGCGTGCGCCACAACTGCTCATAAGTAGCGGCACACGCGTCATTTTTATACCTGCCGCGCGGGATTCCCATCCGTGCGATCATTCTTGGTCAGCGACAACCTCGCGCTAATACCCGAAGGCGCGGGATGAAGATACGTATGAGTTAAAACCCATCGTATCGAACATAAAGTTGACTACAATCAAAAGGGCGAAAGGAGAACGGCTATGCTGCCGCTCCATCCTTTCGCCCTTTCCGTTACTTAATTACCGTGCGCGTTTACGCTCGACTACACCGCGTTCATCGCATAAGCGAAAACGCTGTTCTTCGCCCTCGTGTCTGTATCCATGTCCCTTAGAATGTCAGACGCGCGTTCTTCTCATTGCAACAAATACTGTTCGATATGATGTTCGCCCAATTTACCGCCCGAATCTCTTTGATGCTAAATCTTATCAGAAAAGTTGCGCCGATGTCAATGCTTATTGCTGTGAACAAAAGACTTATGGACAGCAGTAAGATAACATGTCAAGTGATTAAAATCAGTAAATCGTTGCCTTTACTGTGCGCACCCATGAATTTTTAGCCCTCAGCCTTTGATGGACGCCCTGCCGCACCCTTTTTGTAATTTACAATTTCAGAGCGATAGACAAGTTGCCGCCCGCCGACTTCAACGGCGTGAATTCTGTCACGCTTGATCAGGTCGGAAATCGCGGCACGGGTAACGCCCCGAAGTCTTGCGGCTTCAGCTTGGCTGATCAAATCGTTTAGCGAGTTTTCAATCGAAATATTTTTTCTATTCATCGCGGAATCCTCTTGACTGAACTCAATAACAGAGCGAAAATAATCCTAATACTTGCTTAGTAATTAGGCAAGTTAAACTGAAAGGATGATTCACGGACAATGATTGAAATAAGGAACGAACAGCAGCTTTCTAAAGCAATCGCGCGGGCAAAGGAAATGCGCCCTCGCGTTAAGTTTATCGCTTTCGGTCAGTACCAAGTACAAGGCTCGATGGGCGGTTTCTATAACGTAATATGCTTCAAGCGCAACGGACTTCGGCTTGTAGATTGCGAATGCACGGCGGGAATGCGAAACAGGCAATGCTTTCACGCGGCTGCCGCTGCCAGCATTCATAGCGGCATTGCTTCGATGCGACGCGCCGCTTAAGCTTGGTACAAGGCGATGTTTTATTTCTTGATTAAATTAGGTGTATAGAGAAAAGGATTTGAACGTGTCCGCGAATGTGTCCATCAACGAAAACAGCCACCTCTTCGGCGGCTGCAAGTCGTTGATTTAATTGGTAGCGGGGGGGAGACTCGAACTCCCGACCTTGGGGTTATGAATCCCACGCTCTAACCGGCTGAGCTACCCCGCCATTATTGTGGAAGAGACATTATAGGGGGCGTGGGAGAAAGGTCAAGTTGGGTGGGATGCGGGTGCGAAGTTTGCCTGCGGGTGGCGGCAGCACGTATTATCGGGGTGAATTAAGTGTGATTGCGGAGCGGTTAAGGCAGGGGCGCAAGGAGCCGGGGGATGGCTGGCCGGGAAGCGGCGTAAAGACGGCGACGGCTTGGAGAGGGAGATTTTTGATGGCTGAGTTGGTTCATCGTCCGAGGAGGCTGCGGAGGCGGGAGGCTTTGCGCGCGTTGGTGCGTGAGGCGCGTCTGGGGCGCGAGGATTTGGTGTTGCCGCTGTTCGCGTGTGTGGGCGAGGGCGTGCGGCGCGAAATCTCTTCGATGCCGGGGGTCTTTAATTTGTCTGTGGACGAGTTGGTGCGCGAGGCGTCGAAGGCTTTTGACGTGGGCGTGACGGCGTGCATTTTGTTCGGTCTACCGGAGACGAAGGATGAGACGGCGACGGGCGCGTATGCGCGCGACGGCGTGGTGCAGGCGGCGATCCGCGCGGTGCGGCGCGCGGTGCCGGAGATGGTCGTGATCGCGGATACGTGTCTGTGCGAGTACACTTCGCACGGGCATTGCGGCGTGGTGCGCGAAGGCGAGTTGTTGAACGACGAGACGCTGGAACTTCTGGCGCAGACGGCTGTGAGCCAGGCCGAGGCGGGCGCGGACATCGTCGCGCCGTCGGCGATGATGGACGGGCAGGTCGGCGCGATCCGTGAAGCACTCGACGGCGCGGGGTTGGATCAGGTCGCCATCATGTCTTACGCGGTGAAGTATGCGTCGGCGTTTTACGGGCCGTTTCGAGAGGCGGCGGCGAGCGCGCCCGCGTTCGGCGACCGCCGCTCGTACCAGATGGACGCCGCAAACGCGCGCGAGGCGATGCGCGAAGCCGAACTCGATTACGCCGAGGGCGCGGACTTCCTGATGGTCAAACCCGCGACCGCCTATCTCGACATCCTGCGCATGGTGCGCGACCGCTTCGACCTGCCGCTCGCGGCCTATCACGTGTCGGGCGAGTACGCGATGATCAAGGCCGCCGCCGCGCGCGGCTGGATTGACGAACAGCGCGTGATGCTGGAAACACTGACCAGCATCCGCCGCGCCGGAGCCGACCTGATCATCACCTACTACGCGCAGGACGCGGCAAAACTGCTACGCTAAAAAGCGGTCAGTTGTCCGTGTTCAGTTGTCCGTTGCACGTGGCTCTCCCAACGAGTTGCTAGAGACGGAATTGATCAACTAACGACAGACAAAGAACACCGGACTACCGACTACTGGCTACTGACAGTCTTTCCTTTTATCTCACTTCAACTTCAATCGGTTTCGCGTCGCGGTTGTGGTCGCCGGTCGGGAAGTTTGAGATGTTGACGCCGAAGGGGCGGTCGGCGTCGAGTTCCACGACGAAGCGTATGGAGAGCGGGCGACCGCGTGCGGCCTCGATGCGCGGCTTGAGTGCATCCACGCGCCACTCTTGGAGGAGCGTCTGCGGCGGCGTCTCCAAGGTGACGAGACGAGAGCCGCAGTTCGTGTCGTTGATGTAGAGCGTGACGCGCGTGCCTTCGTAGCGTCCGCCCGCTTCGACGGGCAAGACGGGCTGCAAGTGCGCGCGCACGACGATCTCTCCCACCTTGCGCCAATCTTCCCTGCCCGGCACGACGTACTCGAAGAAGCCCACGCCCGTTCCCCACACGTAACCGCTGCCACCGCCCATCTTCTCAAAGCGACCGCGCGCGGACTGTTCGGGCAGGAAGCGATAGAGCAAGCCGCCGCCGCCGGGCGCGGGGTTCGTGATGGCTGGAAGCGCGCCCGCGTCGCTCGCGTCGCGCGTGAAGGCGAACTGGCGCGGGATGAGATGGCGGCGTGCGTCGAGCGTGCCCGCTGGAGGTTCGGCGGCGCGCGTTGCGGCGAAGAGCGCGGAGCCGCGCGCGATCTCTGCGCGCACGGCTTCGTCGCGTGCGTCCGTGTAGGTGATGCCGTAGCCGCGCCGGGCGTCGGGCGTGAGAATCCAGAAGATCGCGCCCGACGCGCCGTTTGTGGCCGAGTGTTGAAAATAGGCTCGATACCATTCAACCTGCGAGACGCCTTCGTAGCCTTCCACGCCCATGCCGAATTCGCCCATCACGAAAGGCTTGTTGAGCGAGAACGAAGCCGCCGCGCGATTTTCGATAAACTCGCCGAGCGCCTGCGTCGTCGTGACGAACGTGTCGTGATCGTCGCGCGGGTAGTTGTGCACGTCTGCGAAGTCAACGTTGGGGAGACGGTGCTCTTCGAGCCACGCGCGCCGCTCGAAAGCCGAGCGATAGCCCCACGTGCCGGGCGTCAACAGGTGATTCGGATCGAGCGACTTCACATACTGGCTCATCTCCGCGACCCACGCGCGCCGCTCTTGCCAGCGACCCGGAAGCCCCTGCGCTTCGTTCATCAACTCGTAAGCGAAGATCGTCGGGTCGTCTTTATAGAGCACGCCCGTCACGCTGTTGCGGCGCGTGACGATGCGTTCGACGTGTTGACGATAGAGTCTGCGCGTCTCTTCGTTCGTGTAAAAAGCAAGCGCGCGTTCGATGTTGATGCCGAAGGGGTGCGCTTCGTCTGCCGCGTCGTTGATGCCCGCCCAGCGCAGGTATTGCGTGACGCCGCCCGTGTCGCGCCACCAGTTGACGAGGCAGAGTTGGACGCGCAAGTTGCGGCGCGCGGCTTCGGCGAGCACGCGGTCTAGATGCTGGAAGGCTTCTTCGTTCCAGACGCCGGGCGCGCTGCGAAAAGGATGCGTGCGCGGCCAGTCTTCACGGTCGCGCCCGACGGGCATCACGCCGTCCTTCTCAGTCCCCTCGCCGTAAGCCCAGACGCGCACGACGCCGAGGCCGAGGCGTTCCGCTTCCGCCAGAGTCTCCGGCATCCGCGCGCGGTCTTCGTCGCGATACATGACGGCGACGTTTGCGCCCGCGAAGCGAAACGGTTGCCGGTCGAGGATGAAGCGCGTGCCGTTTGTGGTGACGAAATGAGGCGGGACGGTTTTCGGGCGCGCGGCAGGCTCGCGCACGGTCAGGATGATCGCTGCGCCGACGACGAGCGCGAGCACCAGAAAAAAGAAGTTTTGTTTCAAAACGAAAAGAGGGCTTTCTAAAATCGATCTGCTAAAGCGATGGGTTGAAGTGCGAGCGAGGGTTCAGGGGCGTGGATTGGTCAGCCGGAGGAAACCGATGATGGCCGAGATGCTACCGAGCAGTAAAAAGAGCGGCGAGAACGCGCCGAAGCTGATCACCTTTTCCGGGTCGGTTTCCGTCATGCCGAACAGGGAGACGGCGAGCAGGTGCAGGTTGAAGCCGAGCAGGCAGAGGCAACTAAACGCGAACCAGCGCGTGGAGGGGCCAAAGGCGCGCGCGCGCGCGAAACCGAGCACCGCGGCGATGAGCCAGCCGAGGAGCGAGCCGACGAACAGGAGCAAAAAGACGACGACCGTGAGCGACGTGCCGAAGCGCGGCACGCCTTGCGCCAAAGAGGCGAGGAGCGGGAGAGTTGAAGCGACGAGCATCATGCGTTTAGTTTCCTCTATGGCCGACGACGAACGCACGCCGACACAAGAAATCGCCGTTCGCGCGGAGCCTGTTGACACAGCCACACGTGCGCGAACGGCGTCGAAGTTTTCATGTTTGACAGTTACAGCGCGCGCCGCTCGTGGCGTTGTGAGCGCGCGTTCACACTCCGGCGCGCGTGCGTTAGTTTCCCCGGCGGACGCGGGGCATTCACGCGCAGCGCACGCTTTTGCTCTCACGCGGCAGACGCTTGCCCGCCGCCGCCGCAGCCTACGTGATGTGAATTTCCTCTTCCTTGTTGACGTGCCGCAGGAAGTAGAGCAGCGCACAGACGCAGGCCACCACTGCCAGCCCGATGGCATACCACAACCAACTCTTATTGCCCTGCGAACCCTCCGATTGGAGGAACTTCACAAAGTAATAGAGAGCGCCGACACTGGCGATGAGACCCACTACC
>DASYMM010000362.1:0-8961 GCA_036009085.1 Pyrinomonadaceae bacterium
CTTCCCGCTCAAATTGGAGACGGGCGAGACGGTGGAGTTGACGGCCTTGCAGATGTGCAACCCGAACACCTGCGTTTTTGTTGAGGATTTCGAGCAAACAGACTGGCGGCGGCTTGGGCGCGAGATCGAATCGCACGCGCAGTTTCCCCAGAGAACCAACGTCGAGTTTGTGCGCGTGCGCGACCGCTCGCACGTCGAGGTGCGCGTCTATGAACGTGGCGTCGGCCCCACGCTCTCTTCCGGCACGGGCGCGTGCGCCTCTGCGGTCGCCGCCTGCATCAACGGATTGACGGACAGACGCGTCCGCGTAGAGATGGAGGGCGGGCACCTCGAAGTCGAATGGCGCGACGACGGCGAAGTGCTCCTCACGGGCGAAGCCGAAGTCGTCTATCGCGGCGAGTGGCTGAGAGGAAGGGATGAAGGATGAAGGATGAGGGATGAATAAGAGAAGGCACTCAAGAGGTTGAATGCTTCTTCTGATTCATCCCTCATCCCTCCGCCCTCATCCCTCCGCCCTCATCCCTTTTCTTTCCCCGGCCTCTATCACAAATTTGTGTTTTCGTGGCTGGACAGCCCTTAGGGGCTTGTGTTAGCCTCATTTACGAAACAAGCGGACAGTGATGTTCGCTTGTTTTTCTTTTAAGTAACGATCTTTTCGGCGTGGCCGCATCAAGGATGTGATCCCCACTCGGGCTGACGGTTATCGTGACCTCCTAGAGCCAGAGGCCGAGTCCTTTCCAACCTCGTCAAGGACTCGCGCGGCGTCGAAAAGTCTTCCATCGGAACAGGAGAACCGAAAAAATGTTGAAATCCCTCTTTGGAGGGGGCGCTGTGTTAACAGCCGCGCTCCTTCTGTGTTCTTTGAACTTTTACTCGCAAACTTTGGTCGCAGAAAACAGACCCGACGCCGCACAGAATTCCCCGGCGCAGGTCGCAAACGCAAACTCGACGGTCGCCATCGTCGCACACGAGAGCGGCTTGATCATGACAGCCGTGCTGCCCGTCATCGCCTTCGCAGGAATTTCCAGAGACGAAGCAGAACCCGCGAACACCGCCGTTGCCGTCACCGTTGCCGCGCCTTCCGCCGGAAGCGTCGAACCGCCGCAGAGATTTACGGCGACGGCCTACGCTCTGTCCGGTCGCACCGCCAGCGGGCATCCCGTCCGCCGCGGCTTTATCGCAGCAGACCACTCGCTGCCGCTCGGCACGCGCGTCCGTCTCGACGCCGGACGCTACAGCGGCGAATATGTGGTGGCCGACCGTGGCTCGCGCGTCCGTGGGCGCATCATAGACATCTGGGTTCCGAGCAACGGCGAGGCCATCCGTTTCGGACGCCGCCCCGTCAAGCTCACAGTCCTCAGCTACGGCGCGAAGAAAGCCAGACGCGCCGCAAAAACGCGCTAATTTCCTGTAAAAACGCCTCTCCTGGAAGCAGGAGAGCTAAGGCCGCTGTCTTAACTGGCAGCGGCCTTTTAATTTTCGGCGGGCGCAAACGCGCCGCGACCGGGCGAAACGGGTTGCGACGGGCGAAGCGGCGCGGTTAAGATGCGTCGCACCAAAAGCAATCGCAAATTTGAAACAGCGTACACGTCATCCGAACAAGAGATGGAAGCTGACAATATCCCGACGCCCGCGCCGCTCGTCGAAGTCACGCGCGGCTCGATCACTGAATCGCGCCATCGCGGCCACGTCGTCGCGGTTGACGGCGACGGCCAGATCGTCGCACGCCTCGGCGCGCCCGAAACCGTCACCTACCTGCGTTCTTCCGCCAAGCCTTTGCAGGCCGTCCCGCTCGTCGCCTCCGGCGCGGCCGACCGCTTCGGTTTCACCCCGCAGGAGATCGCCGTCGCCTGCGGTTCGCACAGCGGCGAATCCATCCACGAAGAGACCGTCGCCGCGATGCTCCGCAAAATCGGCTTGGACGCAAGCGCGCTCAAGTGCGGCGTGCACGAGCCGTTCAGCAAGGAAGCGACGCTTGAGTTGCGCGAGCGCAGAGAGCCGCCGCGCGTCTTGCAGAACAACTGCTCCGGCAAGCACACAGGCATGCTCGCCCTCGCACTCCATCTCGGCGGCGCGACGGAGACTTACGACCAGCCCTCGAATCCAGCCCAACTCGCCATCGCGCGCACGGTCGCGGAGTTTTCCGGCATCCCGCTCGAAGACATCGCGGTCGGAGTTGACGGCTGCGGCGTGCCCGTCTTCGGCATCACCGTGCGCGCGATGGCTCTGGCCTACGCGCGGCTCGTCGCGCCGCCCGGCGGGTTCGACGCCGCGACGCGCGACGCCGCGACGCGTATCGTCGCGGCGATGCGCACGCACCCGGAACTCGTCGGCGGCACGCGCGAGCGACTCGACACGGAGTTGATGCGCGCGGCCGCGGGCGTGATCTCGAAGGTCGGCGCGGAAGGCGTCTATACGGTGGGCGTCGAGCCTTCGGCGCGCTGGCCGCGCGGGTTGGGGCTTGCGCTCAAGATAGAGGACGGCGAAGACCGTCGTGCGCGCCCCACCGTCGTCATCGAATCGCTACGCCAACTCGGCATTTTGGACGACGCTGCGCTCGACGCGCTTGCGCCCTATTCAAAATTCACCGTGCTCAATCATCGCGGCGACGCAGTGGGCGAAGTTCGCGCCTCTTTCGAGTTGGAGCAGTAAAAAAAGTTGGCGACGGGCGGAAGTTCGCCGGGGTGGAAATGGCGGCAAATCAGCCGTTTCGAGCGGTTAGCGAACTGAAATAATTCAGGCGTACACGGGGGAAGTATAAAAATCGTGCAGATTTCGGGTGAGACTCAAAGCGGGACGATTGGCGAACGTTTGCGCGGGAAATCTTCCGACCCTTGTTTTTACTGACCGAAATTTGGATTTCAAAAGCGGGCGGGCGGTGGCGCGGATTGTGGCATGGTCATTGCCAAGAGTAGAAACAGTTAATATTGATAATGAGTAGATAGTGTTATCGGGTCGGCTCGGAGACGGCAGTGAGTAACAGCTTTGGGGGAGGCTTTTTCTCACTTTATGTCTGTGGCGGTTCTTTGGGGGAACGGAAACGTCGCGGGCAAGCGGTCGAAGAGCTTTAGTTGCTGGGTTGCTGGTCACCGTCTGTAGTGCTTTGGGGGAACGCTACAGGTAGTCCAGCAACCCGCAATCTTCGTCAAGGGATAACGCTGCGAAGTGCTTTAAGTAAAAAAGCGCGCTGAGTGTTGGGGGACACAAGGCGCGTTTTTTTACGTCTATCTGTCTTACAGTCCCTCGCTCGCCCGCACGTTCAAATTACACGCAAAACTTACTTGTCGCCCTGCCCGATAAGACGCGCCGCGTTGTTCTGCGCGCTCATTTCGTCGAGGTTGAGGCGGAGCATGCCGCCCGCGTCCGAAAATTCTTCCGTGAGCGCGGACTGCGCGCGGCGGCGCATGAAAATCCACCCGCCGAAGATGCCGCCGATGCCGAGGCAGACGGCGATGGCGATGCCAGTCACTTTCACCGTATTGACGATGACGCTCGTAGACATGTTCAACCACGCGCGATTCGCGCGCCCGACCGCAAACGGGTCGTCGCCGAGCCAGCGCACGTCCTGCTCGTACTTCACCTTGTTAAGCAACGCTGTCGCCGCCGCTTCGTTCGGCGCATCGAAGACGAACACGGAATAGTTCCCGACGCGACGATAAGCGGAAGGCACGGGTTGCCCCGCGCCGCGCAGTTCACTGATGCGCGTCTTGATGGCCGCGTCGGCATCGAAGGCGAGTTGCGGCGTCACGTATTCAAAGATGACGACACGCGCGCCGCCGTCGTAAGTGGCCGTGGCCGCGTCCGTCCCGTCGTTGAACAGGACGGCATCGAGTATGGGCTGATTCGGCACGAGTTGCTTGAGCGCGGGCATCGTCTCGACATAGAGGCCGCGCTGCGGCGCACTCTCCCAATCGGGCAGATGTTTGACGAGCACGGGAATATCCTGCGCTCCTCCGGCTGGCGGTTGCTGTTGTGCCAACGCCGCGCCCGTGAAAAGCAGTAGAAGGGCGCAAGCGGAAAGCATTTTGAACAAAAATGAGACGCGCATCGAAAAGTCCTCTAACCCTTTAACCAATGAAACGGCCAAAAACTGCGACCGGCGACAATACGCACGGCGACGTGTAATTGGATGCCAGCCGGGAAACGCTCGTTGTGCTATCGCTTATAGTAACCGCCGGAGTCCGTTTAGTTCCAGCGGGGCGGCATTTAGTTCCAGCGACGCAGTTCGCGCAGGAGGAGTTCGGCGTGGCGGCGCGGGTCTGGGATGTTGTCGAGGAGCGTCTGGCCGCCGATTTCGCTGGCGTTTTCGATGACGAGGTCGCCGAAGCCGAAGATGCGTTGCAGAATGGTGGTGGAGACGGTTACGTCTTGAATGTTGCGCAGGGGGATATTGCGCGTTTTGCGCGCGAGGAACCCTTGATCGATCTCGATCTTGGAATCGGTCAGCGTGTACTTGATGGTGTTTCGCCGCAGATGCTTGACGGCGGGGATCAGGAGGAGCGGCAGCGTGACGAGCACGGCGATGGGCGCGGAGATGTATTGCCCCGCGAACATCGCGAGCAGGATGCTCAGGCCGACGGCGGCGACGGCGGCGAGTATGTAGCCGATGCCGATGAACAGAAACGTCGGGCGGATGCTGAAGATCACGCGCTCGGCCTCGTCGTGCGACGGGCGCGCGGCGGGCGTCTGGTTGGCGCGTGCGCTCAAGACCTGTCCGGGTTGCTGAATGGCGGTCAACTCGTTATCGAGCGAGGTGCGGACGCCGCCTGCTGCCGACCCGGTCGCCCCGCCGCCGCTACCGCGCGAGGCTACGCGCGTCGCTTCCGTGTCGGCGGGCGCGCCGCACGATCCGCAGAAGCGGACGTTTGCCGGAATGTCCGCGCCGCAGTTCATACAGTACATAATTTTTCACTCCTTCAATCGGTGCTGCCGACCGTGCGCACGCACGTCAACAATTCTTCCGGGTCATAAGGAACAGCGACGAAAGCGCGTGCGCCCAAGGCAAACGCTTCCTCGCGCACGCGTTCGCGCTCCGTCGCCGGGGTCGCCGGGAGCAGGAGCACGACGGGCAGCGGCAGACGCCCCTGATGCTGCCGGTGCAAACGGCGCAAGGCTTCCAGCCCGTCAATGCCGTAGAGGGCAACGTCAATGACGAGCAAGTCAGGGCGTTCGATGCGGAGCAAATTGATGGCTTGCAGGCCGTCGAACGCGGCGCGCACTTCGTAGCCCGCGCTGCGGAGCAACAAATTGATCTGCGCCATGCGCGCCGGGTCGGAGACGGTCAAGAGAAGACGGCGCGGCATGAGCGCGCCGCGCGTGCGCCGTTCGCGTTCGCGCGCGGCGGCATCGGCGGCGGCCTGCGCCAGCGTCCCTTGCCCGCCGCCCCCGCCGCCCGCCCCGCCCGAAGGCATTATTGAAGTCTCCATGTCCGTCTGTTTCGATTCGCGCACGGCGCGCGACGGCGAGAGTTCTCCGGCGGCGCGTGCGTTTCGCTCGGCAGAGGGCGTCTGCGGCACGACGGGCGACTGCTTCGAGTCGCGCGCGGTGCGCGGCGCGATAGGCGGCGGGGCGGCGACGCTGGCGGGCTTACTCCCCGTGCGCGCGTTGGAAGAAGTCTCCTGCGCGTCTTCCGCCGCGTGCGGCGGGCGAGTTTGTTGGAGCGAGGCTTCGGCGCGCTCGATCAAACTCTCGATCTCCGTGCCGTCCGACGGAAACGAGGCGAGGCCGATGTCGAACGAATTGCTCGCGTCGGCAGTCGTCGCTTGAAATTCTTCACTGAGACGCGCGAGGTCTGTGTGCGCCGCATCGCGCGACTTTTGGGGCAAGTAGGCGAGCAACAGAGTTGGGCCGTAAAAGGCGACCGCGTCAACGCGTCGCAGGTTGAGTTTGAAGAAATCGTGAGCCTCTGCGAAGGCGCGCGTCTCCGGCGTCGGCGTGCCGGCTGCGCCCGCGCTGGTTTCCGACGACGGGTGAGAGTGAGACGGGGCGGCTGCGATGAGGGCGAGCGTGCCGGTCAGTCCGGCGTCAATATCTGCGCGGACGGATTCGAGCAATTGGAGAAAGCCGTCAATCTCGGCGCGACGTTCGAGCGCGGCGAGCGCGGCGGGGCGGCGACCCGCTGCGATGCGCCAGAAGAGCGCGTCGAGGCGTGCGGCGATTTCGGCGGGCGGCGTCGAGAGCGCGAAATAATCGTCTGCGCCGAGGCGCAAAGCCGTGGCGCGTAAACTCGCGTCCTGTTGGTCGAACAAGAGGACGAGCGGGAGCGCGGAGGTCGCGCGCGCGCCACGCAGTCGCGCCGCCAACTCCAAACTCGCTTCGCCGCGTGCGCCCGCCTGCGCCGCGATGAGCGCGACGTGCGGCGCAAATTCGTTGAGCGTCTGCGTCGCGTGTTCCGTTCGCGCGGCGCGCACTTCGTAGCCCGCCCGGGCGAGTTGCGCGGGCAGAGATTCGCCCGCGTGGTCGGTGTCGGCGATAAAGAGCACGCGGCGTGCGCGCGTGTCCCGATTCTCGCGGCGCGAGGCGGCGTTGGTCTGTGCGGCGTTCGACACGTGTGGCAACAACTCCGAAGTCCCGGCGTTAGCGTGCAGCCGGAGGCGACGCTCCCGGCACGCGTTTATCATACCTAAGAGCGTCGTTTAAGACCACACAGGCGAACGGAAGATAGTCCGTGGTCAGTAGTCCGTTGTCCGTTGCCTGTGGCTTTCCCGGCGAGTGGCTAAAGATGGAATTGTTCGACTGAGAATAGACAAAGAACAACGGACAACTGACCACGGACAGCCTTTTCTTTAAAACAGAAGCGGGGCGTGTGTCGCCGAAACACACGCCCCGCTCAATTTGATTTTCGTCTCGTGCTTTTAAGTTATTGCGTGACGAGCATGAGTTTGCCGTCGGGCAGGCGCACGGCATAGACGTTTCGTTCGTAGAGTTGCGGGGCGGGAGTGTCGGCGTTGGCGGTGCTCGCGATGGCGTCCGGCGTCTTCGTCAGGACGGGCGCGCGTCGCGCCGTCTGCGGGTCGCGCATCAAGGCGTAACGCTCGGAGATGCGCTTCACATATTCCTGCGTCTCGCGATAGGGCGGCACGCCCCTGTACTTGTCAACCGCGCCTTCGCCGGCGTTGTAGCCCGCGAGCGCGAGTCCCACGTCGCCGCCGAAACGATTCAAGAGGAAACGGATGTAGCGCGTGCCCGCGTCGATGTTCTGCGCCGGGTCGAAGATGTTGCGCACGCCGAAGCGCGCGGCGGTGGCGGGCATCAACTGCATCAACCCGCGCGCGCCCTTGTAGGAGACGGCCATCTTCTTGAACGCCGACTCGCGGTGCATGATCGAATAGATGAGCACCGGATCAACTCCGTGACGCGCGCTCGAATCGGCGATGTAGGAATCAACTTTCGCGTCGCCCGTCGTGAAACCGTCGAGCGATGCGCTCGCAGACATCGGGAGCGTGTTCGTCGGTCGCGCGTAGAGCGTCGGCTTCACCCCGACGTGCTCTTTCTCAAAAACGGTCAGCGGGCGTGCGCCGCGTTTGGCTTTGCCGGGAGCGTCGGCAGGGGGCGCGGGCGTGGGTTCGGGCGTGACCTGCACGCCGCCCGCGATGTCGAAGTTGTCGTGATGATAACGCGCGCTCGCAGTTTGCGCCTGTGCGAGCGTGGCGCACGCGAAGAAGGCGACGAGGACGAGGAGGAGCGCGCACGCGAAGGAGGACTTTTTCATACCGCCTGCCAGTCTGGAAATTATCCGTGGATGCTAAAACTGCGACGAGACGCTAAGCGTCTGCCGTTAACGCCGCAAGTCTACGGTTGAGATTGAGAATTGAGAGGATGAGCGAAAACCGTCCGTCGGAAAGCCTTCGTAAGTGGGGCGCGTTTCGCCAACGCGAGAACGCCTAAACAGACTAACACACGGGCGGAAAGGGCGGCAACAACAAAGTTTAAACCACCGCAAAAGGCTAGTAAATAAGCGAAAAGTCGCTTAAGCGTGATAATTGAAAGAGTTTCGACCGGCAGGCTTTGCGCCGTTTAACTCGTACCTCCGTCGCGGGTCTTCGAGGGGCTTGACACGGCATGTATGATACTTAACGCCTCATCCCTTTAGACTTATCGAGTTACCCACCCGGACGCCTCACATGCCATACATTTCGGAAGGAGACTTCGATGAAAAGATCGATCTTTGCATTCCTCACATTGCTGCTCGTCGCGTCCGTCCTGACGGCGGCAGCGGCTCAAAACACCAACTCTTCAAACACCGCGAAGCAGGAGAGCACAAAAGCCAAGCCCACGGTCAAACGCGGCCCCGTCTTTCGCGCCACGAAAGAACAGATCAAACAGGCACAAGTGCTGCTCAAAGGGCGCGGTTTTTACGCGGGCGAAGATAGCGGCAAACTCGACGACGACACGCGCGCCGGTCTCAAGAAGTATCAGGAGGCCGAAGCCCTTAAAGTCACAGGCACGCTCAACAAAGCCACGCTCGAAAAAATGAACATCGCGCTCACGGACAAACAGAAAGCCTGGAAGCCCGCGACGTAAATCGCCGCAGGGCAGACTAAAAACCGGAGGGGCGGGTGGTAACGGCAACGACGTGCGCGAGGTGGCGGGCGTGCAGGTGCTCGCGCGCGAGGCGAGCGAACTCGACGCGGCGGGACTCCGGCAGTTATCCGACACGCTCCTGGCGCGCGTGAAATCCGGCGTGGTCGTGCTCGGTCGGCAGGGCGAGGGGAAGGCTTCGATCATCGTGCGCACGTCTAAAGATTTGCACGGGCGCGTCCCGGCGGGACAGGTGATCCGCGAACTAGCTGTCATCATCGGCGGGCGAGGCGGCGGCAAGCCGGACATGGCCGAGGGCGGCGGCGCGCAGGTGGAGAAACTGGCGGAGGCTCTGGAGGCCAGCTACGAAGTGGTCGGGCGGCTGCTCGGAGCAAACGGTAGTTGAGCGATTAAGAGGTTTGGAAACGCCGTCAGGGGCGG
>DASYMM010000363.1:0-6932 GCA_036009085.1 Pyrinomonadaceae bacterium
AGGGGCGACATGCGATAGCCCGGCGCATCGCGCCGGGTTCAAGGAGTCGCCCTTGATGAGAAGCCCTGTCAGGGCGAGATAGATTATTCCGCCCTGACAGGGCTTGGCCTGATGCCGACGCGATTCCTGTGGCGTTGCCACAGGCTTTTACATCTCGCCCCTTCGGGGCTTTGAGACACTTTTCAAACAGCTTCTTAATATTTTTCCCGCGCTTACTTTATGATGTCTGCGCGAACGCTCTATTTCGTCGCTCACTTATTCTCGCTTCAAAGAAGGAGTTCCACATGATTTATGTTGCCCGGCGCGCGCTCGTCGCGTCCGTTCTCTACGCCGCGCTCACCACCTGCGCCTTCGCGCAGCAGACGCCCGCCGTCGTCGTCGCACCGACCTCAACGCCCGATTCGCACACGCAGCCAACGGGCGACGACGCTTCTTTAGACGACGTGCGCAGGCAATTGCAGCAGCAGCGCGCCGAGATCGAACAACTGCGCTCGACGCTCGCCGAACAGACGCGTCTCCTCAACGAACTTCTCGCGCGCACCTCACGCGCGGAAGCCGAAAACAGGACGGCGGGCGCGGGCGTCGCGACGGTCAAAGAAGCCTCCTACTCGTCAAACGACATGGCGGCGACGGATACGCTTCGAGCGGGTGCGTCGGGGGGTCAGGAAGCGGCCGCGAAGAACCCGCAGACCGAGGCGATTGAAACGCGCGTCGGGCGTATCGAAGCGGCGCAGAAGACGACCGAGACGCTCGCACGTCAACTCGGCTCGATCAGTTTCAGCGGCGACATCAGGCTTCGCTACGAAGGCACGTTCGGCCAGTTGAACGCGCTGGCGAACGCGGACGATCCGGCCATTCTCGGCAACGAGTTGAGCACGCGCCACCGTGCGCGCATACGCGCGCGCCTCGCCATGCGCGGGCAGATCGGCAAACAGTTCGACTGGGGTTTGCGCTTCGCCACCGGCACGCTCGCAGACGTGTCGAGCAGCAACCAGACGCTCACGGACTTCTTCAACCGCAAACAGTTTGCGCTCGATCAAGCCTATCTCACCTATCGCCCCGCCGGGCTGCCCGGCCTGCGCCTGCAAGGCGGAAAGTTTGAGACGCCTTGGCTCTTCACCGAGATGACCTTCGACGCGGACATCCAGCCCGAAGGCATCAACGAAAGCTACTCGCGCGATTTCAGATCGGGCGTGGTCAGAAATCTGACGCTCACGGCGTGGCAACTGCCGATGCTCGAACGCCAGTCAACCTTTGTGCTCGGCGCGGACGGGCGCGCGAGCCTCGACGCTTCGCGGCGCGGCGGGCGCGACCTCGCCCTCTACGGCGCACAGGCGCGCACGCGTCTCTTCCTCAACACGAAGGCGGCGCTCACGCTCTCCGCCGCAGACCTCTATTACTCCGGCACGCAGTTCATCACGCCCGCGCAGTTCTTCGGCGGACAACTCCAAGTGCCCGTCACCGTCACGATCCCCGCGACCGGGACGACTCCGGCGCAGACCGTCACGGGCTTTGCCGCCATCCCGCGCGAGTTGCTCGTCGCTGGCAGCAGCCTCGGCGCGTCCATCGCCAGCACGAACGCCGTCAATCGCGACGGGCGGCTCTCCTCCGGCTTCAACCTCGTTGACCTGATCGCGCGCCTCGAACTCACGCACCACAAACGCTTCCCCGTCACGCTCCTCTTCGACTTCGTCACCAACACGCAGGCACACGACGTTGTCGTCGCGGGCGCAGGCGGCGCAAACCGTCTCATCCCGAACGACGAAAGCCACGGCTACTGGGCGGAGGTTCAGGTAGGCAAAGCGCGCGAGCACGGCGACCTGCTGTTCAACTACACCTTCATGCGAATCGAGAAAGACGCCGTGCTCACGCCCTTCAACTTCTCAGACATCCTGCAACCTTCGGACGTGCGCGCGCACCGCATGATCTTCACCTACACAGCCGACCCCCGCGTCGTGTTCTCGCTCACAGGACTCGTCTCGCAGCGTCCGCACGGGCTGGCGGGAGCGTTCGCCACGACGCCCGCCGGTTCGCTCAATCGCCCCACGTCGCGCCTGCAACTCGACACGATCTTTCGCTTCTGACGCGCGCGACACCTGAATCAAAAAGAGTAAGGAGCAAGAAAGAATGAACGCCGTCGAATCCTGAGATTCGACGGCGTTCATTTCTGCTGGTTCCCGCCCGTTAAATTTCTGCGCGCGGGAGTTCGTGGTTGTGTCTATTTCGGTTGCGGTTTCTTCGTCCCTCCCGCTCCTGTGACCGTGCTGCTCTTGGTCGAGCCGGACTTGTTCACAAGGATCGGGGCGGCGGGCGGCGCGGGCAAGGCTTCGACGTTGACGAGGAAGCGGAAGTTGCCGTTTTGCTGCACGCTGAGGAGGAACTGCACGTCTATGCTCGCGCCCGCGGCGAGCGAGCCGCCGGGCGGGATGGCCGTCAAAGTGGAGTTCAGGCCGCCCCCGTTCGCCTGCGCGGGAGCTTCGAGCGTCACGCCGTTGACCGTGATGACGGTCGCGCCCGCCGAGTTGGTGACGTTGCCGTCCGAAGTCATCGCGCGCAGGTCGGCTTGCGGAGCGGAGGCGATGGGACTGTTCAGCGTCGTGATGTCGGCGATGCGGAATCGCAGGCGCGTGATCGGATCAGTCGTCGTGTTCTTGAAGCGACGCTGGATGGAGAGCGTGCCGAAGGAGCCGGACAAGCCGCCGAGGCCGCTGCGGACGCGGTTGGGTGAAGCGGTCGAGGCCGCCGTGCCGTCAACGAGCGAAGCCTTGACGACGGCGTTGCGCTGCACCGGACTCAGGAGGTTCTCCGGGCCGGGTGCGCCGAGCAGCGGCGTCGCGTGGCTGCCCACGGCCACCGCCGGAGTCGTCGAGACGATCTGGAAGTCCGACGCGTTGCTGTTCGTGTCCTGCGAAGTGCCGGTCGCGAACTTGCGCACGAAGCTGTACTGCGAGGTGCTGCCCGCTGCCGCAGGGATGTTTCCGCCGCCGACGCCTTCGCGCAGCAAATCGCAGTTGTTGCCCGTGTTGCCAGCGAAGCCGACGGCGTCCCGGCGCGTGGCGGTGCTGAGGCTTGCGAGCGTGGACGTGTCGAAGAGGGCGACGTTGCGGTCGGCCTCAAGTTCGACGGCGGCGGGCAAAATCAGATTGCCCGCGACGGTCGAGAGCGTGTAGCCCTGACCGGCGACGAGGTAGTGGCCGCGCGCAGGGATCGTGGTGCTCGCCGGGATGGTGGCGAGGATGACGGGCGTGGACGTGCAACTCGCGCCGCTCTTGACGAGCGACCAGCCGCCGATGTCTATGCCTGCGTCCGTGTTGTTGTACAACTCTATAAACTCGTCGGTTGCGCCGCCGACGCCGCTCGAACGCAGTTCGCTGATGAGCACGGTGCCCGCCGGGTTGGCGGTCGTGATCGTGCCCGTGGCCGACAGGACGCCGCCGGGGATGGTGGCGTTCGTCGCGCCCGTCAGGTTGAGCAGGAAAGTCTCGTCCGTCTCGCCGTTGTCGGCGTCGGCGAGCACCGGGACGGAGATGGTCTGCACCGTCTCGCCGGGGGCGAAGGAGAGCGCGGGGCTGTTGGTCGTGGTGTAATCGGAGCCGGCCGTGGCGGGGTTTGCGCCGCCGCTGGTCGTCGTGTAGTTGACGATCACGGTCTGCGCCGAAGGGGCGGAGAGCGAGACGTTGAAGACGGCTTGACTCGTGCCCGTGGGCGGTTCGGCGACGCTTGCGCCGGTGATGGCGAGGTTGGGCAGGGCGGCGGGCAGCACGTTGATGCTGACCGTCTTCGACGCGACGTTTCCGAGGAGCGGGTCGGTCGGCGTGAAGGTCACGGAGAGCGGCTGGTTGTTGCCCGCCGGGAGCACCGTGCCCGCAGGCGGCGAGTAGACGAACGTGCCGGGCACGGGAGGATTACCGGGGGCGTTTGAGTTGGCAGTGGCGTTGAGTTGCGTCGCGCTGAGCGGCGTGCCCTGATTGATGTCCGCGGGGTTGTTCCACGTGATGGTGGTGAGCGGGAGCGCGACGCAGCCCGGAAATTTGAACGAGGCGATGCGCGTCTGCCAGTTGATGCCGGACGTTTCGTAATACTCGGTGGTGTACCAGAAAGTGCAGCCGTCGGGGTCGAGCGTCATCGCGCTGTAGTCGCCCCAACGCGTGCAGGGGTCGCCGCCTGCCGGACAGTTGCCGGACTGCGTGCCGCGCACGACGGCTGCCGGGATGAGCGACGTTTCGGTTTGCGGCAGAGTGTTGACCGCATCCGCCAGGAGGCGACCGGCGTAGCGTATGTCGGGGTTGAGCGTGTTTCTGGACGCGCTGTAGCCGAGCGCCATGTTGCCTTGAACGTCCGCCGCGATGCTGCCCATCCAGCGGTGCACGCCGTCGGCTCCGACGTTGCCGTAAATCTGCTGCTGCGCGGGCGTCGTCGTCACCGTGCCGCCCGTCACGTTGATCTGCGCCCACTGGATGCCGTTCGGCGTTCCCGCGCCTCCAGACCTGACCGTGTGATTGACCCAGAGCGACTCCGCCGCGCCGACCTTCATGTACTGCGCCTGCATCATCATGCGATCTTCGAGCGTGTCGAGGGCGTTCGCCGGACTCGTGTTGGTCGAAGTTGCGAAGCTGTAGCTCGTCTGGCTCACGTTGGTCGGGCCGGTGAAAGTCGAGTTGGTCGGAGTGATGAAGTCCACGTGGAACTTCCACACTTCGTAGGCGAAGACGGATTGCGACTCGGAGACGAGCATCTGATCGCGCCCGACGGGAGGCGCGCCGCCCCGGCGCATGTTGACCGGCAGCAGACCGTCACGCGTATTGGTGTTGAGATCGACGATGAGTTGACGGACGGGCACGCCCGACAGCAAATCTCCACGGTTGAACGCCCAGACGCGCACCTCTTTGTACGTGTTCACGTCGAACATGTTGGAGGTCATGTAGAGACCGTCCGGCCAGAGACCCACCTTCGGGTAGTCCGGGAACCAGGGGTGCGTGGCGTCGTCCGCGCGGATGGCGTACAAGTACCAGCCGCCGCTGACGGGGTCGCCGGTCTTCGAGACGGCGACGCAGTGGTAGAAGGGCGGCACGTCGCCCGCGCCTGTAAAGGCGAAGTCGGCGACGAACCAGCGGTCGGCCAGCGGATCGTAGATCACGGTCGGGTCGCCCTGATTGCTGTTGTCGCAAGCCGTGCCCGTTCCGCTGAACAGCGTGTCGTAGGTGAAGGCCGCGAGTTGCGTGCCCGTTTTACTGTAGACGGCGATTGAGGTGTTGACGGCCTGTATGTAATGGTTGGGGCCGACATCGCCGACGGTGTCGGGCGGCCAGCCCGCGCCCCATGTCGAAAAGTCGAGTCCCTTGAAAGAGACGAGCGGGGTCGGGGCGGGCGCGGCGGGCGTGATCTCTCCCGGTTGGATGGGCGCGGCGGGTTCGGCGGGCGCGATGGACAATTTCTCCGTCGCATGTTGCGGCTTAATCCGCTTCGGGCGGGGGAAGATTCTGTCCTCCTGCCGCGTGCCCGGCTCGACGGCCATCATGCGCAAATCGCGGTTGAGTTCAGCGGGACTGACCGCCGGGCCTTCCGTAATCGTGATGCCGGATTGCGGCTCCTGCGGGACAGCGACGGCGTTGGCGTTGGCGGCGTTCGCGGTAGTAGTGGCAGGGCGCGCGGCGTTTCTGCCGTCTGCGCGTGGAGCGGAGTCGGGCTTGGCGGCGGTTGGAATCGTCTCGGTGCGTCGTGCCGATTTGGCACGGGACGCGCGTGTCGTGGGAGGAGACAGCCAGACGGCGACATAGATTGCCGCGATGGCAATCAACAACACGTAGGGGAATCGTTTCATATAGTCCTCGGGGGAAAAGGCATAACCAGATGCCGCCGGGTTTCGGCTCAAGCCTCCGGCAAGGGTAAAATTTTTCGTTCAGACTGCGAGAGAAAAAGCGAGAGTATTTGGTTCCTGTTGGTTGGAAGCGCGAGCGGGGGACGCTTGAACAATGATCTGTGAAACTGTTTGACCTGATCCTCTCTAGACAGGATCGATGGATATGTAGGAAGGAGACATGCGGCGAGCGGGCGCAACCCGCAGAACTCTGTGACTTACGCCGCATCTTAGGTGTATCCGCTGGCGATGTCAATTAGAAGATTTAACCTGACACCGTTTAGAGGCTCATCATGACCGGCGAGTAAGAACTGTCCGTGGTCAGTTGTCCGTTGCCTGTGGCTTAAACACAAGCTGCTAAAGACGTATTTGAACAACTGACCACGGACAACTGACCACGTCCAGCCCACGTCCAGCCCGCGTTCACCTTGAACATTCCGCCCCGCTTCGTCTATAGTGCGGCTTCTTCTTTCAATCCCACAATGGAGCCGGAAAAAAGATGGCGCGTTTCAGTTTTCTGCCCCGCGAGGATCAATATTTCTCTTTCTTCTCGCAGATGACCTCTTACATTTTCGACGCCTCGAAAATTCTCGTCGAGATGATGAGCGACACGAGCGACAGCCGCGACTACAACGCTTACGCGCAACGCATCAAGACTATCGAGCACGCCTGCGACGAACTGACGCATACCATCTCCACCAGCCTCAACAAAACGTTCATCACCCCCTTCGACCGCGAAGACATCTACGAGCTTTCAAGCGCGCTCGACGACGTGGTTGATCTCATCGACGACGCCGCCCGCGCGATGGTCATGTTCAACATTCAGGAGAGCACGCCGCACGCGCGCGCCTTTGCAGACGTGATCCAGCGCATGGCCGTACAACTCCACGAGATCGTTTCGACGCTCGCGCGCCCCACCGGCATCAATCAACGCCTCGTCGAAATTCACCGGCTCGAAAACGTCGCCGACGACACCTATCACGCGGCCATCGGCGAACTGTTCCGCCGCGAATCAGACCCGCTCACCGTACTCAAGTTCAAAGAGATTTACGAAAAACTCGAAGCCGCCGTTGAC
>DASYMM010000364.1:0-5799 GCA_036009085.1 Pyrinomonadaceae bacterium
CATTTACCGTCGCGCGGCGCAGCGCAGGGTCAACGGAAATTTGATAGAGCGGCGAGACGAGCACCGTGGGCGGTTTGGGATTGCCCGCGTCGAGCAGGGGGAACTGCGGCGTCTTGCCCGTCAGCGTGCCCGGCTTGAACAGTTCGTGCCCGACGGGCGGCGTCTCCATAATCTTTTCGCCCGCGACGCTTAATGCTTCGACCCGTTCGCGCAACTCCGCCAACGCATCCGACGCGCTACTACTACTGCCGCCGTCGCTCCCGGCAATCGCATGCCGCGCCTGCACGGGCTGCGTCTCGTCTTTCAACAGCGCGTACTTCATCCCCGCGTAAGCCTTCGTGTTGCGCGCGAGTTCGAGAAACACTTTTCCGGCTGACCACTGGAAATCGAAGTTCACGCCCAACGCTTGCGCGAGCGCGTCCGTGATCATCCAATCGGGTCTCGATTGATGAACCGGAGGGATTGACTGGCGCACACGCTGGACTAATCCGTCGTTGTTCGTAAACGTCCCGTCCGTCTCCGCGTAGGAAGCGGCGGGGAAGACGACATCCGCGTGCGCGGTCGTCTCCGTCTCGAAAAGTTCCTGCACGACGAGAAAGTCCAGCTTCGAGAGCGCATCATTCCGTCCCGCGAGATGTTGCGGCAGGAAGCTGCCCGCGACGTAGAGCGCGCGCAAGGAAGTGCCCGCCGCGTCGAGCATCCCCGTCGCGTCGAGCGCGCCCCCCATTAAGCCGAGGTCGTGGACGCCGATGCTGTTGTTGTAAAGCGGCAGTGGGTGGAACAAAAAGCGTCGGCCTTCGCGTTCGCCGTAGTTCGTAGGGATGTTCGCCAGCGCAGTCTGCGCCGCCGCGCTCAACTCGCCGAACATGACGACGACATCGCCCGCCGTCTCCTCGATGATGCGCCGCGCGTCTTCAAACTCCCGCACTTCGACGCCCGACTTGTGCGCCGCCGTCGCGTATTCGCTGCCCGCGAAGGCAAGCGCGGCGGCATCTTCCGCGCCCGGATTGATGTGTATGAACTGCGTCGCTGACTGCTTCAAGCGAATCGGCACGCTGTTGACGACGACGAGTTTCGCGCCGCCGTTGCGGACGGCCTGCCTGATCTGCCTTCCGGTTAACGGCTGCAACTCTTCCGGCTCGCCGCCGATGAGAATGATCGTCTTGGCGTGGCGAATGTCGCGGTGCGTGGCGAGCGGCGCGCTTAGGGAAGCGAAGAACGGCGCGAGCGAGAACGCTTCCGTCGCCGCGTAGTTCTCCGTGCCGGCGACTTCGCGCGCAAACTTCAAGAGCGCGTAGTTCGCCTCGTTCGTAATGCGCGGGCTGCCGACGACGCCGAGCGCGTTTGCGCCGTGCGCTTGTTTGATCTCTTCCAACTTCACGGCGGTGTGGCGGATGGCCTCATCCCACGTCGCCGGGATCAGCTTGCCGCCCTTTTTGTAGCGTATGAGCGGCGTCTTGATGCGCTCGTCGTGGTTGATGAACGGGTGCGCGAAGCGTCCCTTGATGCAGAGAAACTCGCCGTTGATGCCGTTGACGTAACGGTCGCGCGCCACCGAACGCATCACTTCGCCCGCGCGCGAGCCGAGCGACATCTGGCAACCGTCGGAGCAGAAATTACAGGTCGTGATCGTCTGTGAAAGTTCCCAGGGGCGCGCTTGGTGGCGGTAGGTCGCGTCGAGCAGCGTGCCTGTCGGGCAGACTTCGATGCAGTTGCCGCACTGCGAGCAGTTGAGCCAGCCGTCGAACGTGCCGATGACGGTGTTCGCGCCGCGCCCGCCCGCCTCAATCGCGTCCTCGCCCATCCACTCGTCGCAGACGCGCGTGCAACGTTTGCACAGGATGCAACGCTGCGGGTCGTTGGCGACGATGGGCGAGAGAAACTTTTCGGGGTAGTAATTTTTCTTCTCCTGAAAGCGTTCTTCGAGGCCGCCCCAGTCGAAGACCATCTCCTGCAACTCGCACTCGCCGCCGCGATCACACACGGGACAATCGAGCGGGTGATTCGCAAGCAGGAACTCCACCATCCCGCGCTGCGCCTTCTCGATCTCCTCGCTCTCGGTCGTCACGCTCATGCCGTCCGTGCAAGTGATCGTGCAGGACGTTTGCAACTTTGGCATCTTCTCGATGCGCACGAGGCACATGCGGCAAGAGGCTTGCAGCGCGAGGTCTGCGTAATAACAGAAAGAGGGAACGGCATGTCCCTTCTCGCGGCACACGTCAATCAAACGCGCGCCCTTCTCCACCTCGTAGAGGTTCCCGTTGATCGTAACTTTGATTAACTCTGCTGCCATGCTTTAACCTGATTTTTGTGCTAAATCGCCGCCAGAAATTCATCAACCGTCAAGTTGGCCGCGCGTATGAGACTGCGGAGCGTTCCTTTCGCAACCTCTCGATGATCCGTATGGAGAGCGTAATCGTCGCTCCCTCCTTCGTCATAACTATATGACTGCCACTTTGCCGCGCTACTTCCCATCCAAAAGACGCGAACGCTTTGACCACTTCACGACCACTCAGGACGGGAAGCGCGCCCATTACGCAGCAACCTCGACTTGCCGCGTCTCAATCGTCAGCGGATAGCCCTTCTCCGCCCGAACTTGCAGACATAGGCGGATCGCGTCTTTCACGTTCTCAAGTGCTTCTTCTTTAGTTGCACCCTGACTGACGCAGCCGGGAATCGAAGGACACTCGACAATCCATACGCCATCTTCATCCCTGTCAATCGTGACGTTAAATATCATCGCTTAGCTCCGCGCAATCGAATCTACATCGTGCTCAAACTCCGATTGCCGTTTTCGCTCACAAGCGGTGCGAGATGGCGTCGGAAGTCTTCGGGAAACTTTTTGATGGCGGACTGGATCGGCCATGAGGCGGCGTCGCCTAAGGGGCAGAACGATTTGCCTTCGATGTTATCGCACAAGTCGAGTAGAAGCTGCGCGTCGTCCGCTTTGCCTTCGCCGCGCGCGATGCGTTTGAAGACTTTGACGAGCCAGTCCGTGCCTTCGCGGCAGGGCGTGCACCAGCCGCACGATTCGTGTTTGTAAAACTCGGTCAGATTTTTGGTTGACTCGAAGATGTCAACCGTGTCGTCCATCACGATGAAGCCGCCGGAGCCGACCATCGAACCGCCCGCGACCAAGCCCTCGTAATCCATCTTCACGCTTTTGCCGATGATGTCTGAGGCGGGCATGATATAGACGCTCGACCCGCCGGGAATCACGGCCTTCAACTCGCGCCCGTTCGGGATGCCCTGACAGTCTTCCATGATGAACTTCTCCATATCGGAGTAGCCCATCGGCAGTTCATAGACGCCGGGGCGATTGACGTGGCCGCTCACAGACCAGAGTTTCGTGCCGCCGCTCTTCTCCGTCCCTAACTTCTGATAAGCCTCGCCGCCGTTCGAGATGATCCACGGCACGGCGGTCAGAGTCTCGACGTTGTTCACGACCGTCGGGCAGCCGTAGAGACCCGCGACGGCGGGGAAGGGCGGCTTCATGCGCGGGTGCCCGCGCAAGCCTTCGAGCGAGTTCAGGAGCGCAGTCTCTTCGCCGCAGATGTACGCGCCCGCGCCCGTGTGCGTATAGACCTCGCACTCGAAGTCTGTCCCCAAAATCTTCTCGCCGACCAGACCCGCCGCACGCGCTTCTTCAATCGCGCGATCCATGATCTCGATCAGATAACGATACTCGCCGCGCGTGTAGATGTAGGTCGCTTTCGAGCCGAGCGCGTAGGCGGCGATGAGCATGCCTTCGATGAGCATGTGCGGGTCGCGCTCCATGATGTAGCGATCCTTGAACGTGCCCGGCTCCGACTCGTCCGCGTTGCAGACGACATACTTCGGCTTCGGCGAATCCTTCGGCACGAAACTCCACTTCATCCCCGTCGGGAACCCTGCGCCGCCACGCCCGCGCAACGCGGACTTCTTGAGTTCCGCGATCACGTCGTCGGGCGACATCCCGTCGAGCACTTTACGCAGGGCTTCATAGCCGCCGTGCTGCTGGTAAGTTTCGAGCGACTGCGAACGCTCCAGATGGACGCGCGCGAGTTGTAGCGGTTCACAGCCGATTGCGCCGATAAACATATTCTTTACAGGAGGCAAAAACTTGAACTGGTAAAACTATAGAAACTTAAACTGGTAGAGCTACAAGAAACCAAAGCCACGGAAGTTTCAGCCGGGGAAACTTCAACGGACGCCGTTCGTCAACTGCCCGCTCCGGCATTGCTCTATGAGTTCGTCAACTTTCTCCGGCGTCAGGTTCTCGTAGTAGTCAAACCCGATCTGCAACATCGGGGCGGTGCCGCAGGAGCCGAGGCATTCCACTTCGGAGAGCGAAAACTGCCCGTCTGCGGTCGTCTCGCCCGGCTTGATGCCGAGCCGGCTCGCGCAGTGCTCCGTGATCTTGTCCGCGCCGAGAATCTTACAGGAGAGCGTGCGGCAGATTTGCAGGTGATACTTGCCGACCGGCTCCGTGTTGATCATCGAGTAGAACGTTGCCACTTCCCAGATGTCCGTGATACGCACGCCGAGCCTGTCGGCCAGATAGGCCACGCCCGGCTTATCCAGATAGCCGCGCTCGCGCTGCACGATAAACATGAGCGGCAGAATTGCCGAACGCTGCAACGGGTACTTCGCCAGATGCGCGTCAATCTCAGCCTCCACCGCCGCCGGGAACGTCGCGATCTCATCCGGCACGGGCGCTTCCTGCGGCAAAGGATTATTTGGCGTGAACTGTTCACTCATAAAAGCTATCAGCTATCAGCTATCAGCTATCAGCTATCAGCTATCAGCAGAGTCAACCTGTTTGGCTGACCGCTGATCGCTGACGGCTGAATGCTACCTATCAATTTCGCCGAGCACGATGTCTATTGAGCCGATGATGGCGACCACGTCTGCGATCATCTCGCCTTCGCACATGTGCGGAAGGGCGGAGAGATTGATGAACGAGGGGCCGCGAAAATGTACGCGCGCAGGCTTCGGCCCACCATCCGATTTGACGTAGCAGCCGAGTTCGCCCTTCGAGCCTTCAATTGGGTGATACACTTCGCCCGCTGGGACGTTGAAGCCTTCGGCCACGATCAGGAAGTGATGTATGAGCGCGTCCATGTGCGTCTTCATCGCTTCGCGGTCAGGCAGGACGACTTTCGGCGCGTCTGCTTTAACGGGACCCGGTTTCAGACGCCCCAAAGCTTGCCTTGCGATCTTCAGCGACTCGCGCATTTCGCGCATACGCACCACGTAGCGCGCCCATACGTCGCAACTCTGCTCGACGGGAATCTCGAAGTCGTAAGTTTCATAACCCGTGTAAGGGTTCGCGCGCCGCACGTCGAGCGCGACGCCGCTGCCGCGCAGGCAAGGCCCCGTCAAGCCGAGGTCAATCGCGTCCTCCGCCGTCACGATGCCGATGCCTTGCGTTCGATTCTGGAAAATTCTGTTGCCCGAAAGCAGCGTCTCAAATTCGTCAACGGCTTTCGGGAAGCCGTCCATGAACTGCTTGGCGCGACGCTCGAAGCCTGCGGGCAAGTCCATCATCAAGCCGCCGATGCGGAAGTAGGACGGCGTCAGACGCCCGCCCGACGCGGCTTCGATCAAGTTCAAAATCTTCTCGCGCTCGCGGAAGGCGTAGAAGAAGACGGTCATCGCGCCGATGTCGAGCGCGTGCGTGCCGAGCCAGACCATGTGCGAAGCGATGCGCTGCAACTCGCACATCAAGACGCGAATCACCTGCGCGCGTTCCGGTATCTCAAGGCCGAGCAGTTTCTCCACCGCCATCACGTAGCAGAGGTTGTTGCCGAGCGGATT
>DASYMM010000365.1:0-5468 GCA_036009085.1 Pyrinomonadaceae bacterium
GATGCGATAGCCCGGCGCATCGCGCCGGGTCACTTAGTGCCAATGATGAGAAGCCCTGTCAGGGCGAAATAATCTATGTCGCCCTGACAGGGCTTGGCCTGATGGTGACGCGATTCCTGTGGCGTTGCCACAGGCTTTTACATGTCGCCCCTTCGGGGCTTCGAGACACTTCTCAAACAGCTTCTAAGAAATAGTCGGTGCATCCCACTTCATTTCCGTCATCATCTCGACACGATCTATTTTCGTCCTCTATTTTGCCGCAATAGGAACCGAAAGAGCCGCAGGGGGCTGATTCGACCCAAGCAGCGGGGCCGCAGGTTGTACAGGTATGACCCTGTGGAACTTCTCTACCGGAGAAGCACCCGAAACGACCGGGGCAGCAGACGCCCGCTTGAGGTGCAGCAGAGTTTGAAATCGGTTCAACAGTTCGCTCCACAAACAAATTTGCCGGTAAGAACTTTACCGGCAATAGTGCGGGGGCGAACTGAAAAGAAGGAGCGAGCGGAGGTTTTAATGCCCCGCCGGACGCTGCACGCTGCGTGGTAGTTGCCTGCCGCCCTCCTCCGCCGCAGGAGGAACTCGTTGGGTTCGGGTTAGGAACGGGCAGTCCGCCGGAAGTCATAAACCCCGTCCCGTCTCCGTAATGAAGATGGTAGAATTTGAGGCGGAACTTTTTCGGCTCCGACCATTTGTAGTGTTTTCTGGCCGATTCCCACCCCCTCATCTCTTTCTCAGGGACTTTCAGGATGCAAGTTTCGCCGGGCTGAATCGGCACATCTTCCGGCGTCGGGCGATTTTCAAAGAGACCCAATTCAGGTCTGCCGTACCTAAAACTCACGGCAACGTTATTGCCAGCTTCGCTGAACACTTCCGGCAGCAACAGGTTAAAGCCCACATAATAGATCGGCTTAAATCCCGTATTCGTCACCTCGACTTCCACTTCGCGCACCCAATCCTTCTTGTTCAGGTGCTTCACCTTCACTTTAATCGGCAAGTGCTTCGGGATTCGATCCTCTAACTCTCCTTCCTCCTGTGGCGACTGCGCCGTGCTCGACACGCTGCCGAGTCCACCCAAGACCAGAAAAAATGCCAGCAACACGATTGCTGACACAGTTGCGTTGAAGTGCTGCGAGGGAGCGAGGCCGAAGTGAGTGTTCATGCCTGTGTCTCCTGTTCTTCTGATGGTGGGTCAGAATGGGTAAAGCAGGCGCAGCATATTCCCGCTCTTTGGCCGTGTCAATAGTTATTCAAACCGGGTTCGCCCGCTCGCCTCCCGGCTAGATCATCCTTGTCTCAGTCGCTTCCCTCGCCTATAATCCGGCTTCCTCGAACACAGACGGCTCGAAATGAGTGACCACAACTAGAATGGCATACCTCAAACAGCAGCGTCCCGAAAAAGTTACCGTCCCATCGCTTCGCGCCAGCAAAGAACGCAAGGAACGGCTCGTCTGCCTGACGGCTTACGACTACCCGACCGCGCGCATCGTTGACGAAGCGGGCACGGACATCATCCTCGTCGGCGACTCCGTCGGAAACGTCGTCCTCGGCTACGACACGACCGTCCCCGTCACGCTCGAAGAGATGATCAACCACACGCGCGCCGTGCGGCGCGGCGTCCAGCGCGCCCTCTTAGTCGCCGACATGCCCTACGGCTCATACCACACGGGCGCGGACGATGCCGTGCGCGCAGCCCTACGGCTCGTCAAAGAAGGTGGCGCGGAGGCCGTCAAACTCGAAGGCGGGCGGGCGCGCGTCGAAGTGGTGCGCCGTCTCGTCGCCGAAGAAATTCCCGTCATGGGACACATCGGTTTGACGCCGCAGTCGGTCAACAAACTCGGCGGCTTTCGCTTGCAGGGCAAGACCGCCGAAGCCGCCCGCGCGCTCGTCGAAGACGCACGCGCGCTCGAAGCGGCGGGCGCGTTTGCGCTTGTGCTCGAAGTCGTGCCGCGCGAGATCGCAAAGGTCGTGACGGCGAGCGTTTCGATCCCGACCATCGGCATCGGCGCGGGCGAGCATTGCGACGCGCAGGTTTTGGTCATACACGATCTGCTCGGTCTCTCTTTCAGCCCGACGCGCCCGCGCTTCGTACGCCAGTACGCAGACCTGCGCACGCAGATGACCGAGGCCATCAGCCGCTTCGCCGAAGATGTACGCAACGGGGCGTACCCGTCGGAAAACGAATCCTACCCACTGCCACGCGAAGCCGCCGCCGAACTCGAAGCGACGCCCATTGTGAGCGGCGACGAATCGTAAGCCCTCAGCCATCAGCCGTCAGCTATCAGGAGAAAACCTTAAAAACAATGAACGCCGCCGCGAGTTTCAGGACAGTCTTTGCCGCCGAGCGCGCGGACGCGTGTAAGCTGACAGCTAATAGCTGGTAGCTAATAGCCTCCCTTATGGAAATCATCAATCGCCGTCAACGCATGAGTTCGGTGTCGCGCAAGGTGCGACGCGAGTTGGATAAAACTATCGGGCTGGTGCCGACGATGGGCGCGCTCCATGAAGGCCACCTCTCGCTCGTGCGCGAGGCGCGTCGCATGTGCGATGTCGTGGTCGTCTCGGTCTTCGTCAACCCCAAACAGTTCGGGCCGCAGGAAGACTTCTCCCGCTACCCGCGCGACCTGACGAAAGACACGATGGCTCTGGCCGACTACAACGTGGACTACATCTTCGCCCCGCCGCCCGAAGAAATCTATCCGAAAAACTTTTCCACCCACGTCGAAGTCGAACGCCTCTCGGAGCAACTCGAAGGCGCGGCGCGTCCCGGCCACTTTCGCGGCGTCGCCACGGTGCTCACGGTTCTCTTCAACATCGTCCGACCCGACTTCGCCTACTTCGGCCAGAAGGACGCGCAGCAGACGCTCGTGGTCAAACGACTCGTGCGCGACCTCGCCTTCGACACGGAGATCGTCATTCTCCCGACCGTGCGCGAAGATTCCGGCCTCGCGCTCTCCTCGCGCAACGCCTATCTCGAACCCGAAGACAAACGCGCCGCCGCCATCATCTATCGCGCGCTCGCACACGCCGAAGCCGCCTACGGCGAAGGCGAGCGTTCGGGGAAGAGACTCACAGACATCGTGCGCGCCGACATCGAAGCCGAGCCGCGCGCACACCTCGAATACGTCAGCGTCAACGACGCAGATACTTTGGAACGGCTCGACCGTCTCGACGACCGCCCCGTCCTCATCGCCGTCGCCGCGCGCGTCGGCAAAACCCGCCTCATAGACAACATCATCCTCAACAAAACCAACAAGACCGGCCAACTCGTCATGCCCTAAAATAATTTGCAGTCACTAAGTCTCACTGCTTTCCTCTGCGCCCCCCTCCGTGTCCTCTGTGCCTCTGTGGTGAATGCTTTTACTAAGACACTCACCACCGCAGACACAGAGAGCCGCAGAGGGGGCGCAGAGCGTTAAATTCCCGACAACGGCAGCCGTAGTTTCCGTCTCCGTTTCAGTCCCGCCCGTTCTTCATATAAAATCAAACGGATGCCTGAACGAACAAAACAGAAAGCTCATATCGAGTTCACTTTGAACGGCGAAACTGTCGAGGTGGCCTTTGCGCCGCACAAGACTCTGCTCGAAGTGCTACGCGAAGATTTGAATTTGATGGGCACGAAGCACGGCTGCGAACTCGGCGAGTGCGGCACCTGCGCCGTCCTCGTCAACGGTCGCTCCGTGCTCTCGTGCCTCGTGCTCGGCTTGGAGGCCGAAGACCGCAGCGTCGAGACGGTCGAAGGCATGGCGAGTCCCGCCGGCCTTCATCCCTTGCAGGAAACCTTCGCCGACACGGGCGCGGCGCAGTGCGGCTACTGCACGCCCGGCTTCCTGCTCGTCGCCAAAGAATTGCTCGCAGTGAATCCCAAGCCCACGCGCGAAGAGATCAAAGAAGCGCTCTCCGGCAATCTCTGCCGCTGCACCGGCTACATCAAAATCTACGAAGCGGTCGAACTCGCCGCCGCACGCATGCGCGGCGAAGAACTGGAACTGCCGCGCGAAGCCGTCTACGGCCTCGATTAACGGAGACGACGAAAGCGACACGATGACTAGCAACAACGGACACAACAACGGCAACGGCGGCGCAGGCAAGAAAGATTTAAAAGTCGTCGGCAAGCCCTTTCGCAAAGTTGACGCGCGCCAGAAGTGTACGGGGCAGACGAGGTTTGCCGACGACATCGTGCTGCCGCGCATGCTCTTCGCCAAGCTTTTGCGCACGCACGAGCCGCACGCGCGCATCGTCAAAATTGACACGTCGAAAGCCGCAGCCTTGCCCGGCGTCTTTGCCGTCATCACGGGCAAAGATTTGCCGACGCCTTACGGCATCCTCCCCGTCAGTCAGGACGAATACGCGCTCTGCACGGAGCGCGTGCGCTTCATCGGCGACCCGGTCGCGGCGGTCGCCGCCGTTGACGAAGACACGGCTTTCGAGGCGATGAACCTGATCGAAGTCGAGTATGAAAAGCTGCAAACGATCACGAGCATCGAAGAGGCCGTGATGATTGACGAGCCGCGCGTGCAAGACTACGGCGACTCGGGGAACGTCCACAAGAAAGTCCATCTCGAATTCGGCGACATGGACGAGGGCTTCGCCGAGGCCGACCACATACGCGAAGACACTTTCTTCTACGAAGGCAACACGCACCTCCCGATGGAGCAGCACGCGGCGGTCGCGCACTTCGACCCCGACAACAAGCTCACGCTCTGGAGTTCGACGCAGACGCCGCATTACGTACACCGCGCGCTCACGAAAGTTCTCGGTCTTCCAGCCGCGCACATACGCGTTATCGCCACGCCGAACGGCGGCGGCTTCGGCGGCAAGAGCGACCCGTTCAACCATGAAGTCGCCGTCTGCAAGCTCTCGATGATCACGGGTCGTCCGGTCAAAATAACTCTGACGCGCGAGGAAGTTTTCTATTGTCATCGCGGTCGGCATCCCGTCCTGATGCACGTCAAGACGGGCGTGAAGCGAGACGGCTCGATCACGGCGATGGATTTTCAGTCGTTCCTCGACGGCGGCGCATACGGCTCTTACGGCGTCGCCTCCACGTTCTACACGGGCGCGCTGCAAACCGTGACCTACGAAGTGCCGCGCTATCGCTTCCGAGGGCTTCGCGCCTTCACCAACAAACCGCCCTGCGGCCCCAAGCGCGGCCACGGCACGCCGCAGCCGCGCTTCGGCATGGAAGTCCAACTCGACAAGATCGCCGAAGACCTCGGACTCGACCCGGCGGAGATGCGCCTCAAGCATTTGGTCAAACCCTACTCGCTCACCGCCAACTACCTGCGCATCGGCAGCATGGGACTCGGCAAGTGCATCGAGAAGATCGTCGAAGGCGCGGATTGGAAAAACAAGTTTCGCAAACTTCCTTACGGCAAAGGCGTGGGGCTGGCGTGCAGCAGCTACATCTGCGGCGCGGGGCTGCCGATCTACTGGAACAACATGCCGCACTCCGGCGTCCAACTCGGACT
>DASYMM010000366.1:0-7131 GCA_036009085.1 Pyrinomonadaceae bacterium
CGGTGAGAAGTACGCCGTCGTCGGCGTGATGCCGCCCAACTTCGAGTTTCATGTGGCGGACGTAAAATTCTGGACGCCGATTGCGTTCACCGCCGAACAACTCGCCGAACGCGACCTGCACAATCTCAACGTCGTCGCGCGACTCAAACCGGGCGTTACCCCGGCGCAGGCCAACGCAGACATACAGGCGATCACACATCGCATCGCCGCCGCTTACCCGGAGCAGGCGGAAGGCTTGAGCGCGGCGGTCGTGTCGCTCCACGAACAACTGGCCGGAGGCATGCGTCGCCCGCTCATGATGCTGCTCGTCGCGGTCGGGTTCGTGCTCCTGATCGCATGCGCGAACATCGCGGGCGTGCTGCTCGCACGCGCGGCGGCGCGCGGGCGCGAGATCGCCGTACGCGCCGCGCTCGGCGCGAGCCGCTGGCGCATCATGCGTCAACTGCTAACGGAGAGTTTGCTGCTCGGTCTTCTCGGGGGCGGCCTCGGCGTGCTTATCGCGATGTGGACTCTGGCTTTCCTCCAACAGTTGATCCCGGCGGGGATGCGCGAGATGGCCGCGCTCACGCTCGACCTGCCTGTGCTCGGCTTCACGCTCGGTATCTCGCTTTTGGCCGGAGTGATCTTCGGGCTGGCTCCCGCGATTCAGGCTTCCAAAACCGATCTTAACGACGCGTTGAAAAGCGGTAGCGGGCGCACGGGCTTCGGCGTGGGGCAGCGTTGGCTGCGAAATACTTTCGTCGTGGCGGAGATCGCTCTGTCGCTCGTGCTGCTCGTGGGCGCGGGGCTTTTGATCCAGACGCTCGCGAAACTTCGCGGGCAGTATGCGAACCTGCGACCGGAGAGCGTGTTGACGATGCGGACGCAACTCTCCGGCGGCAACTATCGCGAACACGCGCAACGCGTGGCTTTCTTCGACGCGGTGCTCGCGCGCGTGAAGACTCTGCCCGGCGTGGCTGCGGCCAGCTACACGACCGCCGTGCCGCTCACCGGAATGACCTCGAACGGCCTCACGCTCGAAGGCCGTCAGGCGGAGCCGAACGTGAGTTGGAACGCCGTTCATCGCCAGATCAGTCCCGGTTATTTTCAAGCGTTGGGTCTCGCGCTCAGGCAGGGGCGACAGTTCGACGAGCGCGACGACGAGCGTGCGATGCCGGTTGCGGTCGTCAACGAAACGATGGCGCGGCAGTTCTGGCCGGGCGAAGAAGCGTTGGGCAAACGTTTCAAAGTCGGCTCGGCGGAAGGGGCGAATCCGTGGCTCACGGTCGTCGGCGTGGCCGAAGATGTGCGGCAGATGGGAGTTGATGCGCCGGTCAAAGCGGAGATGTTTGTGCCTTACCGGCAGGCCGGGCAGGCCGCGCCGTACGCGCTCTTCGTGCCGCGCGATCTCGTCATCCGCACGACAAACGCCCCGTCGAGCCTCGTGCCCGCCGTGCGTCAGGCCATACGCGAAGTTGACCCGAACCAGCCTGTCGCCAACGTGCGGACGTTGGACGAAGTGCTTGGCCGCGTGACGGCGCAACGCAGTCTCGGAATGCAACTGCTGACGGCTTTCGCCGCGCTCGGTTTGCTGCTCGCCGCGCTCGGCATCTACGGCGTGCTGTCCTATTTCGTCGTGCAGCATACGCCGGAGATCGGCGTACGCATGGCGCTCGGCGCGCAAACGGCAGACGTGTTGAAGTTGGTTATCGGTAAAGGAATGAGACTCGCGCTCGCGGGCGTCGTCGCCGGACTCTTCGGCGCGCTCTTGCTGACGCGTTTGATGCGAAGCTTGCTGTTCGGCGTCAGCGCGATTGACCCGCTGACGTTCGCGGGCGTCGCTGCGCTGCTCGTGCTGGTCGCCTTTCTGGCCTGCTACATCCCCGCGCGCCGCGCCACCAAAGTCGATCCGATGGTCGCACTTAGATACGAATGACTCAAGAACAGTGACGAGTGACGAGTGACAGGCGACAAGTTAAAGACAAAAGAGCCTCAGACCTGAAACCTGAAACTCCGAACCTGAAACTCCGAACCTGAAACCCGAAACCTGAAACTTGAAACCTGAAACTTGAAACCTGTTTTAACTTGTCACTCGTCACTGCTTTAGAGAGGTTTGAGAAATGAATAAGAAAATAATCGTCGGTTTGCTGTTTGTGTCTTGCATCTGCTTCGCGGCGGCGTTCGCGCAGGAGAAGAAGCAGGAAAAGAAATCGGATCAAGATCATGTCCAGATCAATGGGAGCACGCTGCGTTGGGAGCACAGCAGTTCGGAGGACGGGACGACAATCACGCTCGCCGTCAAGAACGCGCAGTTTAATGACGACTACACGGATGTCGAACGCATCGCGAGCGACGGCTACTTCCGCCTCTCGGAAACGCGCGCAGGGATCGTACAGCGTTTGGAGATCACGCCGGAGGCGGACGGGCAACTCAAGCGCGTCTATAGCGTGCGCGGCGACGTGCGCCCGTTCGACGGCGCGGCGCGCAAGTGGCTCGCGCGTCTGCTCGAAGATTCGGTGGCGGGCAGCGGCTTCGATGCGGAGGCGCGCGTCGGGCGCATTCTCAGGAAGGGCGGCGCGAACGCCGTGCTCACGGAGATCACGCGTCTCAAAACAGACTACGCGCGGCGCGTCTATTCCTCAGTCTTGATCGAACAGGGAAACTTGACGGGCGAACAGTTGTCGAAGCTGTTGTCGCAATCGGCGCGCACGATGGGTTCGGATTACGAGAAGGCCACGCTGCTCATTCAGGTCTTGAAGAACGACTTGAAAGACGCGGGCGTGCGCGCGGCCTTCTTCGAGATGGTCGGGACGCTCGGTTCGGATTACGAGCGCGGTCGCGTGCTGGCCGTGCTGTTAAAGCGCAGCGACCTGACGGCGGAGATGCTGCTCGCCGCGCTCAAGTCCGTGCGCGGGATGGGTTCGGATTACGAGAAGGCGAACGTGTTGATCCGCGCGTCGAAGACGGAAGCGGCCAACGAATCGGTGCGCGCTTCGATCATCGAGGCGGCGCACGCGCTCGGCTCCGACTACGAACGCGGGCGCGTGCTCACAGCCGTCACGAAAAAACAGTAGTTCTCGAAGACTCGGTTGAAAGACTCGACTGACAGGAGACCAAGCGCATGGGTACGTTCCTCAACGATGTCCGTTACGGTTTACGGATGCTCTTTAAAAGTCCCGGCTTCACACTGATCGCGGTTTTCGTGCTCGCGCTCGGCATCGGCGCGAACACGACGATCTTTAGCCTGATTAACGGGCTGTTGCTCAGGCCGATTGTCGGCGTCCAGTCGCCGGAGAGCCTCGCCGCCGTCTATACGAGCGATTTCAGCAGCGGGCGTTACGGCAGCTCCTCCTATCCCGATTACGTCTCTTTTCGCGAAGGGGCGCAAGCCTTCGAGGGACTCGCGGCTTATGAGGGCGCGTCGGCAAACTTGACGGGGAACGACGAACCGGAGCGTCTGCGCGGCGAGTCTGTGACGGCAAACTATTTCAAAGTGCTCGGCGTCACTGCTTCGGCAGGACGCACGCTTTTGCCGGAAGACGAGACGACGGCGAGCGGCAATCCGGTCGTCGTCATCAGTCATAATCTCTGGCAGCGTCGGTTCAACTCCGACCCGACGCTCATCAATCGCACGATCAATCTCGACGGGCGCGCGCACACGGTTGTCGGCGTCGCGGCGAAGGATTTTCGCAGCCTGCACATGGGCTTGCCGCCGGAGTTCTGGCAGACGTTGCTTCCGCCCCCGAATGAAGCGAGCACGCGCGGCAGTCGCGGCCTACAGATAGTCGGGCGGCTCAAGCGGGGCGCGACTACGGAAGAGGCCAACGCGCAGGTCACGGCCATCATGGCGCGGCTCGCGCAAGACTACCCGGAGACGAACCGGGGCACGCTCGACCGGCCAAACGAGCCGCGCCCCGTGTCCGTCGTGCCCGAATCACGCTTCAACCCGAAGCAACGTCAGACCATCGCCGGGGTGACGGGGATGCTGATGTTGATGGTCGGGCTGGTGCTTTTGATCGCCTGCGCCAACGTGGCGAATCTGTTGCTGGCGCGAGCCTCCGTGCGTCGCCGCGAGATCGCGATCCGGCTTGCGCTCGGTTCGAGTCGGATGCGGCTCGTGCGGCAGTTGTTGACCGAGAGCATGTGCCTGGCCTTGCTCGGCGGTTTCGTGGGGCTTTTGTTGACGCTCTGGACATCCGATTTCCTGCCGAAATTCTTCCCCGCCGAAGACGCGGGCGGGCTTGACCTGAGCGTTGACTGGCGCGTGCTCTCGTTCACGCTCGGCCTCTCCATGTTGACCGGCATCGTGTTCGGACTCGCGCCCGCGCTCCAAGCCTCGCGCCCCGACCTGCTCTCCGCTTTGAAGGACGACACGGGCGCGCCGGAGGTGCGCGGCTTCGGGCGTTTCGGGTTGCGCAACGCGCTCGTCGTCTTGCAGGTCGCGTTGTCGCTCGTCCTCTTGATCTGCGCAGGGCTGTTCATGCGAAGTTTGCGCGCCGCCTCGACAACCGATCCGGGCTTCAATGCGGAGAATGTTTTGCTCACGCGGATGGAGATGCGCGGCGCGAAGATGGGGAAAGAAGAGCGGCAGCTTTTCTATAGCAGCGTGCAGGAGCGTGTGTCTGCTCTGCCCGGCGTGCGCTCCGCCGCGCTGTCTTACATCGTCCCGATCAGCGGCGGCGGGATGCGCACGAGCGTCTGGGTCGAAGGCTATCAGCCGAAGCCGAATGAGGATACGGAACTCAACACGAACATCGTCAGCCCGAACTACTTCAAGACGATGGGCATTCCGCTCGTGCAAGGTCGCGACTTCAGCGCGGCGGACACGGCGAACGCTCCCGGCGTCGTCGTCATCAACGAAGAATTTGAGCGGCGTTATTTCAACGGCGCGAGCGCGCTCGGCAAGCGCGTCAGGACGGATTCGGAAGGGCCATATCTGGAGGTTATCGGCATTGCGAAAAACGCCAAGTACAGGGGGCTGAGCGAGGAGCCTTTGCCGTTTTTCTACACGCCGCTCGCGCAAGGCGGGCAGTCCTCGATGGCTCTCCTCGTGCGGACGGACGGCGACCCCCTGGCGATGCTCCCGCCGGTGCGCGCGGAGTTGAAGAACCTCGACAAGAACCTCACGCTGTACCAAATCAACACCCTCTCCGCGCAACTCGCGGAAGCACTCTCTAACGAAAGGATGGTGGCCGTCCTGCTCAGCGTGTTCGGCGTCGCGGCGTTGCTGCTGGCGGCGGTCGGGTTGTACGGTGTGATGTCCTACGCCGTCGCGCGGCGCACGCATGAGATCGGCGTGCGGATGGCGCTCGGCGCGCAACCGGGCGACATCATGAAACTCGTTCTCTGGCAGGGCATGGCACTCCTCTTGGTCGGCAGCGTGGTCGGACTCGCCGCCGCATACGCTTTGACCCGTCTCCTGTCCAGTTTGCTCTACGGCGTCAGCGCAACCGACCCGGCAACTTTCGTCGGCATCACGCTGCTGCTGGCCTTCGTGGCGTTGCTCGCCTGCTACTTCCCGGCGCGGCGCGCAACCAAAGTTGATCCGATGGTCGCGCTCAGGTACGAATGAAACAGTGACGAGTGACAAGTGACAGGTTAAAGCGTGACGCGAGAAAAATAACTTGCGAGATTTAATTTGCGTTAAGGTGAAATTTAAGGAATAACAAAGAAGGGGTGCGTGCGCTTTTGCCGCCGCGTGCCTCGCTTCAACGAATGAAGACGAATGAACCAAACACACCGCGCGTGCTCGTCGCAGACGATCAACCCGACGTGCTCGAAGCCCTGCGCCTGTTGCTGAAAGGCGAAGGCTACCAGACGGAGGCCGTCACGTCGCCCTCCGCCGTGCTCGGCGCGATCAAGACGAAAGAGTTCGACCTGCTCCTCATCGATCTCAACTACACGCGCGACACGACCTCCGGGCAGGAAGGTTTAGACCTGCTCTCGCGCCTCAACATGCTCGACGCGGGCTTACCCGTCGTCGTGATGACGGCGTGGGGCAGCGTCGAGGTGGCCGTGGAAGCGATGCGGCGCGGCGCGCGCGATTTCATCCAGAAGCCCTGGGAGAACGCGCGCCTCTTGTCCGTGCTCCGCACGCAGATCGAACTGAGCCGCGCCCTGCGCAAAGGCCAACGCCTCGAAGCCGAAAACAAACTCCTGCGCGACGGCCATACGCCGCAGACGATGATCGCCACCGCCGCGAGCATGCGCCCCGTGCTCCAACTCATCGAGAGCGTCGGCGCATCGGACGCGAACGTCCTCGTCACGGGCGAGAACGGCACGGGCAAAGAAGTCGTGGCGCAGACGCTTCATGCCATCTCGCCGCGCGCGTCGAAGGCAATGGTCACGGTCAACGTCGGCGCGCTTTCGGAAGGCACTTTCGAGAGCGAGTTGTTCGGGCACGTCAAAGGCGCGTTCACGGACGCCAAGACGGATCGCGTCGGGCGTTTCGAGTTGGCCGACGGCGGCACGATCTTTCTGGACGAGATCGCCAACGTCCCTCTGGCGCAGCAAGCGAAACTTCTGCGCGTGGTCGAGACGGGCGAGTTCGAGCGCGTCGGTTCGTCGAAGACGAGGCGCGTTGACGTGCGTGTGCTGTCGGCGACAAACGCGGATTTGCGTGAAGAAGTCGCGGGCGGGCGGTTTCGACAGGACTTGCTGTTTCGTCTGAACACGGTCGAGATACGCTTGCCGCCTCTGCGCGAGCGGCGCGAAGACATCCCGCTGCTCGCGCACCATTTTCTGAATATCTATGCGCGTCGCTATCGCAAACCCTTGACCACGTTTTCCGAGGGAGCTATCAAGTCGCTGCTCTATTACGAGTGGCCGGGGAACGTGCGCGAGTTGGATCATGCGGTCGAGCGTGCGGTGTTGATGGCGCGGGGCGAAGTGGTGGAGGCCGCCGACCTCAATTTGCAGCCGGGGCGCGAGGCTGAGCGCGGACTCGAAGAGATGAGCCTCGATGAGGTAGAGTGTTTCCTGATCAAGAGGACTCTGGCGCGCTTCGACGGCAATGTGGCACTCGCAGCCGAAGCTCTGGGCTTAAGCCGCAGCGCGCTCTACAGGCGGCTCCAGCGCTATGGGTTATGAGGGGCGAAGGCGGCAGCGCAAGCCCAGACTAAATTTCGATCAGCGTCTCTTCTGGCTTGCGCT
>DASYMM010000367.1:0-4089 GCA_036009085.1 Pyrinomonadaceae bacterium
ACCACTTTGATGTTGTAGTTGTACTGGTTCGCCAGTCCCCACTCCCACGCGCCGACGGCGTTCAGGACAAACAGCCCCGCGCCTAACCCTGCGCCGATGACCTTCGCGCCCGGAGCGACGCCCGCATACTTGCCGCCCGAGCGTTGACCCGTGCCGCCGATAATTCCGGCGCAGTGCGTGCCGTGGCCGACGCTTTGATCCGTGTTCGGGACGTTCTCAAGGACGGTGACGGGCGTGAAGCCTTCCGAGACGGTGTCCGTTCCCGCCAAGACCTGCACGTTCTGGATGACGGTCTGGCCGAGTTTGAGATCGTCGTGCGTGGCGTCAACGCCGGAATCGATGACGAGGACGGAGAAGTCGCCTTTGCCGGAGACTGAGAGGTTGCCGTTGCGTGCGCGAAAGGTCGCGTCCGCGCGCACGCGCTCGACGCCAGTGAGCGTGCGCGCCTGCAAGTCGTAATAATGAATCCGCTCGTTGTCCCAGACGGAGCGCACGGCGGCGTTTCCGGCCAGCGCGCGCACCTGAGCGGCGGTGGCGGCGGGCAGCGCGACCATGCCGAGGCGCGGGAAAGTGATGGCGCGCGTGACGCCGAGCGCGCGGAGCACGTCGAGGTGTGAGTTGTTCAGGCCGTTCGTCGTGTTGAAGGCGACAATGACTGTGCCGACTTTCGCCGTGCCGGCGAGCGAAGCGAGTTGCGTGGAGAGCGCGGGGCTGACGCGCGCCGCGCCGAGAGCCGACGCGTCGAGCGCGAAGCAAATGACGATTGCTGCCAGTAGGGTCGGGATTTTTTTCATTTAAGAACGGCCTCCGGTTGAACTTCGGTCAGATTTTTAATTTGAAGAAAGCCTGTCAGCCTTCTCACGAGTGTGAAAGTAAGCGGAGGCTATTGAGGAAAACTTGAGGCAGACTTGAGGCGGAACCGCCGGGCGGGTTGAGATTGTTGCAATCGCGTTGCAGCGAACGCTCGACTTGCGCGGGAAAATTTTTTCAAGCGAAGGCTGAGGGTAGTTTGGAGACGAAGAATCGCCCGCCGCACAGGTGAGACGGCGGGCGATTCTTCGCGGGGAGAGCCTTCGGTTCAACTTCCGGCTCGCCGGTTTCGCGTGCTTCCGCGCGGGATGCCGCGACATACAACAACTACGAGCGTGCCCTTCAAGTGCGAGTTTGCGAGGTTCGTGTCCATGTCGAATTTCTCCTTACCCTGAAGACATGGACACGATAGCGGGCGGGGGTTGAGAAAAACTTGAGCCGCGCAGAAATTTTAAGTCGTGGAACTTGAGTTTTATTACAATTTCGTTGCGACGGGCAAAAACTTTTCCAGAAACTTTTCAACGCGCGCGAAGGTCGCCGCCGGTGCCGCCGTCGCGTTTGAGTCCGTCGCTGATAAGCCTGACGCCGAGGACGAAGAGGAAGATGGCAAAGGCGGGCGAGAGCAAGAGGAAGGGTTGACGCGCGAGCAGAGACAATTCGCTCGCAGACTTGAGCATGTTGCCCCAACTCGCCGCAGGCTCCTGCACGCCGACGCCGAGAAACGACAGCGCGGTTTCCGCCAGCAGGAACGCGGGCAGCATGAGCGAGAGTTGGACGATGAGCGGGCGGGCGGCGTTCGGCAGGATGTGGCGGAAGAGGATGCGCGTCTCGGTCAGTCCGAGCGAGACGGCGGCGAGCACAAATTCGCGCTCGCGCAAGCCGAGCACCAGCCCGCGCGCCATTCGCGCCATCTCCGCCCAACCGATGGCGACGAAGAGCGAGACGAGCAGCAGCCCCGCGTGCAGCGGCGGCAACTCGGCGGGGAAGGCCGCGCGCGCCGCGAGTATCAGGACGAGTTCGGGCAGGGCGAGCATGGCGTCAGCCGCGCGCATCAGGAGCGCGTCCGTCCTGCGCCCCGCGTAGCCGGAGATGCAGCCTAACAAGACGCCGAGCACGCCCGCGAAGAGCGTGCCGAGCGGCCCCACGGTGAGCGAGAAACGCGACGCCATGAGCAGTCGCGAGAGACGGTCGCGCCCGAATTCATCCGTCCCAAACAGATAGACGCGTTGCGCGTTTGAGTTGCCGCTTGGCGAGTTGCCGCTTGGCGAGTTGGCGACTGTCGCGTTCGCGCCCGTCGCTCGTTCGGAGTTTTGCCGCGCGTCTTCTGCGGCGGCGACGCCGAAGAGATGCCGTTCGGTGGTGAACAGCCAGAAGAGTTTGTAAGAACTGCCGCGCGTGAAGAGCGCGAGCGGCTGGCGCGCGGAGGTGTCTTCGACGTAGGTGCGTGCGAGCGGGTCGGCGAGGCGCAGTTTGTAGATGAAGGGGCGCGCGTGCCAGCGGCCTTCGGCGTCGCGGAAGCGCAGGGTTGTGGGCGGCGCGAGCGGTTCGCCCTTCGACTGCGCGCTCGCGTCGTAAGGCGCGATGAAATTCGCGCACGCGGCCACGACGTAAAACGTCGAGACGATGCTCAGCCCCACGAGCAACTTCCAACGCCGCTTGAGGCGGCGACGCGCACGCCCGCGCCACGTCGTCGCCCCCGCGTGCTCGCGCTCCCACACACTCTGCGGCGGCGACGTTGGCAGCGGCGACGTTGGCGGCGGCGACGTTGGCGGAGTTGACGACAGCGACGACCCGGCGCGTGCGTGTGTGTCTGAGGCGTGCGGCGTGTGTGGGTTGCTCATGCGTTGATTTCACGCGCCGGAGGCGGGCAGGTTAAGCGTGCGAGCCGTTCCCCGTCGTGTGCGCGCGGAGTGTTGTGCGCGCAGGCGCGGGTCGTTGAGGCGGAGCATGATGTCTGCGAGGAGATTGCCGACGAGCACCGCCGTCGCCGTCACCATCACGACGCCCATCAGGAGCGGCACGTCGCGCGTGAGCACCGCCCTCACGCTGAGCGAACCGAGTCCAGACCAGCCGAGCACCGTCTCGACGATGACCGAGCCGCTCACCACGCTGCCGAACGAATAACCGAAGAGCGTGATGAGCGGGTTCAGCGCGTCGCGCAAGGCGTGGCGCATGATCACTGCGCGTTCCGATAAGCCCTTCGCGCGCGCCACCCGCACGAAGTCCTGCGAGAGCGCGTGGCTCAAACCCTCGCGCGTCTGCGCCAGAAACAGCGCGACGAGCGGCAGGCACAGCACGATGGCGGGCGGCAGGATGCGCAGCGGTCGAAAGTCTAAGAGCGACTCCCCCGTGTCTGCGCCGCCCACGGGAAACCATGAAGTGCGCGCGACGATGGCGAGCGCAATGAGCGCGAGCACGATGCGCGGCGTCGAAGCCGTGAGCAGGATGACGACCTCGCTCGCGCGATCCCACCATGAACCGCGACGACGCGCGGCGAGCGCGCCGAGCGTGAGCGACACGGAGAGCGCGAGCACGAGCGCGACGGCGGCGAGCGCGAGCGTCCGCAAGAGGCGCGGCCAGATGATCGTCCCGACGGGCGCGTGATAGTAAAACGATTCGCCCATCTCTCCGCGCGCCAGACCTGTGAGCCAGCGCACGTAGCGCGTGGGGAGCGGTTCGTCCAAGCCGTAGACGCGGCGCAAGTCCTGCATCGCCGCGTCGGAAGTGTTGCGCTCAAGGCTCTGTTCGCCGAGCGCATCGCCGCCCGCCGCCGCCAGCAGCGCGAACGTCAGAGCGGAGACGACGAGCAGGACGACTACGCCTTGCAGCGATCTGGAGAGAATTAGTTTCAGCACGTTTGCAGCCTGCACAAATCGGCGAGCGCACAAGTAGCTCTTTCTATTTCGTGTGTGGATTTAACATCTATTCACAACGCGCGCAAGAAGAGTGCGGCGCATATGTTCTGGACAACCGCCGACAGACATGCTTGAATCGCATCAACCTCACCTGTGTGCGCGGTTCGCACAAACAACCTTGCGCTTTTTACAACTTCAAACACCGGTATTTTGAAATGAAACATGCGCCGCCCGGACGATCTCTCATCGCCTCTTTACTCATCTCCGCGTTGCTGTGTCTCGGCGCGTGCCAGACATCGCCCACGACGAACGATACAGGCGTCAATCAAAAGCCGTCGCTTAAAGAAAAGGTTGTCGGCACGCGCGGCGGTTCGCTCGTCTATCGCGTCACGTCGCCACCGAAAACTTTCAACTACATACTCGC
>DASYMM010000368.1:0-3830 GCA_036009085.1 Pyrinomonadaceae bacterium
AGCCTAACTCGCAGACGCCGTCTGACAACGCTCCCACCGCGCGTCCCGCCGCCACACGCGGCGAACGACCTTAACAGGAAGGAGACCGTTAAAGCCTCATGTTTAAGGAAACACTCACACGCATGGTCGAACGGACGGAGGGCGCGGTCGGCGCGCTCATCATGGGCACGGACGGCATCGCCGTCGAGAAGGTCTTGATGCCCGAAGGCCGCGACGCCAATCTGGACGTGGCCGCTGCCGAGTTCACTTCGCTCCTGCGCAACGCACAGCGCGCGGGCGGTGACATCGGCCTCGGCCAGGTGCGCGAAGTCGTCGTCGGCTTCGACGACATGAACGTCCTCATGCGCCTCTTCAACCGCGAGTATTTCGTCCTCCTCGCCCTCTCATCTGACGGCAACATCGGGCGCGGCAGGTTCGAGCTACGCAAAGTCGAACTCGACCTCGCACGCGAGTTCGCCGTCTAACTCAAGACCACAGCACTAAGGTCAAAACGACTGCGACGATGGAGGCTCAACGCTTCCATCGTCGCAGTCGTTTTTGAGTTCATACTTCCGTTACCGGCGCATTAACGGTCCGGCAACTTCACGTAGGGCATGCCGCGCGCGATGATGCGCTTGCGCCGCGCGACGCGTTTGGGTTTGAGTTGCGGGTTAAACTCGGTGCGCGGGTTGGGGATGATGGCTGAGAGAAACGCCGCTTCGTCGGCGGTCAGGTCGGCGGCTGATTTGCGAAAGTAGGTTCGCGCGGCGGCTTCCGCGCCGTAGATGCCGTCGCCCCATTCGATCACGTTGAGATAGATTTCCAGAATCCTGCGCTTCGATAAATTCTTCTCCATGAAATAAGTGATCGCCGCCTCGCGCGCCTTGCGTATGAACGAACGCTCGGTGGTGAGATAGAGATTCTTCGCCAACTGCTGCGAGATGGTTGACGCGCCGCGCTTGAAACTCGGCATCGCCGGAATCCAACTCGACTCGTCCTCGCCCTGTTGCTTCGCCTCCTTCGCCGCGTCGCGTTGCGCTTGATCCCAAGCCTTCTGGATGGCCTCGTAGTCGAAGCCGTTGTGCGTGGCGAAGTTGCTGTCTTCGCCCGCGAGCACGGCGCGTTGCAGGTTGACGGAGATGCGTTCCAGCGGAACCCACTGCTGCACGCGTTTCGGTTGCTCGCCGCGCTCGCGCGCCTCCTGCATGCGCGTCTCGATCATGGCCGTCGTCTCCGGGTTGTGGTCACGCAATCTTCCCACGCGCGGAAACGTCGCCATCTCGTAAATCATCACGAGCACGACGAAGGCGAGCACCCCGATCACGATTGCTTTGGTCAACTTCCAGATGCGTCTGAACATAGCCGACGAATTATAGCCGAACTGACTTGCGCCGCGCACCGCGAGCCGCGTCCAGAGCTTTCGCCGCGCGGATCGTGTTGCAGTGAATCTCCACCGTGTCGTTGATGTCCGCCGAGTAGCCGCCGGACATCACCGTCGCCACGGGCACGCCGCGCGACAGGCATTCGGACAGGACGAACTCGTCGCGTGCGCGCAAGCCCGCGATGGAGAGCGAGAGGCGTCCGAGCTTGTCGCCCGCGAAAGGGTCTGCGCCGCCGAGATAAAAGACGATGTCCGGGCGGTGCGCGAAGACGCGCGGCAAGTGTTCGGCCAGCGTGTGCAAGTAGGTTTTGTCGCCCGTCGCGTCGGGCAGTTCAACGTCGAGCGTCGAGCGCGCCTTGAAGACCGGATAGTTCTTCGCGCCGTGCACGGAGAACGTGAAGACGCTCGCATCGCCCTCGAAAATCGTCGCCGTGCCGTTGCCCTGATGCACGTCGCAATCGACGACCGCCGCGCGCTCGATCAACTTGTCGCGGCTGAGCGTGCGAATCGCGACGGCGACATCGTTCAGCACGCAGAAGCCTTCGCCGTGATCGGGGAAAGCGTGATGCGTGCCGCCCGCGAGATTCGAGGCGATGCCGGAAACGAGCGCGGCGCGTGCGGCGGCGAGCGTCCCACCCGTCGCCAGAAACGAACGACGCACGAGCGCCTTCGACCACGGCAGCCCGAGCCTACGCAACTCGCGCGGCGTGAGCGACCCGGCGCGCAGGCGCGTCACGTAATCCTCCGTGTGAACGAGCAACACGTCCGCGAAGGGCGCGGGCTGCGGTTCGATAATCTCTGCGGGCGCGAGCGTGCCTTCGCCGAGCAGTCGGTCGCGCACGAGTTCAAACTTGCGAATCGGAAAGACGTGCCCCTCGCCGATGTCCGCGTAATAACGTGGAGTGTAGAAAACCTGCATTGATAGCTGTTAGCTGTTAGCTATTAGCCAAACCTTTCTAATCTGACCACGACAATTTCACCTGATCAACACACATTATCGTTCAAAGCTAACAGCTAATAGCTAATATTGTATCAGGCTGCCTTCGCGTTTGGCGCGGCGGACGGCGCGGGAGAAGACCCAGAAGGAGAAGGGCATGAGGACGACGAGAAACAGCAGCAATGTGAAGAGCGGTTCGCGCACTTCGTTGAAGCCTTGCCCTTGAATGAGGACGCGGCGAATGCCGTCAAGCCCGTAGGTCGGCGGCAGGAAACGCGAGATCGTGCCGAAGACGCGCCCGCCGTATTCGTTAAGCAACTGCGTGGGGAAGAAGACGCCGGAGAAGAGCGTCGAAGTGGTGGCGAGCAGGATGCCGAACGGGTCGCCGCGTTTGAAGACCATCGCAAAACTCGCCGACAGGATGCCGACCGATGCGAGCACGAGCGTCGTGATGATGAGAAAGAGAAAGGCGAGCAGAAAGTTTCCCTGAAAGCGCACGTCGAAGAAGAGCCAGCCGAAGAGCACGTAGAGCGAAGAGAAGACCGTGGCCTGCGCGAAGTCGTAAGCGGAGCTTGAGACGATGAAAGTGGGGATGTTTACCGGCGTCATCAACACGCCTTCGAGCGTGCCTTGCGCCTGCTCTTGCCGGATGGCGTTGGCGAAACTGGAAAAGCCGGTCATGAAATAGTTGAGCACGGCCAGCCCTGTGATCCACGCGGCGAGCGGGTTCGCCCATTGCGTGTAAGTTGTCACCGCGCCGCCCGTGAAAATCTTGGAGATGAAAAAGAGCGTCGTGACGACGAACAGAATCTCCATGATGCGGAACAGAAATTGGAGGCGATAACTCAAGGCCAACTGAAAATCGCGCACGATGAAGGCGCGTAATCGTCCGAGAAATCTCAAGAGACGTTTCAAGTTTATGCTCCCTCCTTCTCCTGCGCTTCATGCTCGCGCTCGTATTTTTCGAGCACGTCGAGCAGCGTGGCGCGTTCGGCTTCGCATGACAGGATGCTCCCGCCCGCGCTTTGCAGCGCGTGAATCGTGCGGTCGAGCGTGTCGTCTTGGACGGCGCGCGTGAATTGCAAGTCGAGCCTTTCGGCGTCGCCCGAAAGCCCGTATTCCGCCAGCGTCTGTTCAAGGGCGCGGCGCGCCTCGTCCGGCGAGAGACCGTGCACGCCGAGCCGCACGCGCTCCGCGCTTTTGTGCAGAGCGCGCAGGTGCGCGGGCGTGTCGAGCGCGCGAATCTGGCCGCGCGAGATGATGGCGACGCGGGCGCACAGTTCCTCTATCTCGGCGAGGTTGTGCGAGGTGAGGAGCACGGTCACGGGCTTGTTCGTGTCGTGCGCGAGCGAGTTGATGAGAGAGCGCGTCTGCGCGGCGGCGAGCGGGTCGAGCGAGCGCGTCGGTTCGTCGAGCAGGAGGACGTGCGGCGAACTGAGCATCGCGCGTGCGATGGCGACGCGTTGCTTGTTGCCGGTTGAGAGTTCGCCGAAGCGACGACGCACGAGCGGTTCGAGTTCGAGGCGCGCGAGC
>DASYMM010000369.1:0-7846 GCA_036009085.1 Pyrinomonadaceae bacterium
CACGCTCGCCAAGTTGAGTATCTTCGGCTCGATCTTCGTCCTGCTGTTTGTGACGTGGGCGGTGGCCGAGATCAACCGCTCGTCGTGGAACACGGGCGCGTTTGACGAGCGCGAGCAGCCCGTGCAGTTTTCGCACAAGCACCATTCGGGCGACGACGGCATTGATTGCCGCTATTGCCACACGTCGGTCGAAACCTCTTCGAGCGCGGGGCTGCCGCCGACGAAGACCTGCATGAACTGCCACTCACAACTCTGGAACGACAGCCCGTACCTGGAACCCGTGCGCGCCAGTTGGCGCGACAACAAGCCGATTGAATGGACGCGCGTGCACGACCTGCCCGACTACGTCTATTTCAATCACAGCATCCACGTCAACAAAGGCGTCGGCTGCTCTTCGTGCCACGGGCGTGTTGACGAGATGCCGCTCGTCTATCAGGCGGCCTCTTTGCAGATGGAATGGTGCTTGGAGTGTCACCGCCAGCCGGAGCGTTTCCTGCGCGAGAAATCCGAAGTCTTCAATATGGACTACCAGCAGGAGAACGCGCTCGCCGAGAACAAGACCGAAGCGCAGTTGGCGAAGGGACGCGAACTGCTCACGAAGCACAAGATTCGCCCGAAGGCCGTGCTCGAAAGTTGTTCGACTTGCCACCGCTAGAGAGCGTTCGAGCGAGAGGTTAGTTAGATGCACATTAAAGAGACTTTCCCCGAACTTTATAACATACGCCGACCCGTCAAGCGGGAAGAGATACGCGCGCGGCTCGAAGCGAAGACGGGCAAGGAATACTGGCGCAGTCTCGAAGAGTTGGCCGATTCGGGCAAGTTTGAAGACTTTCTGCACACGGAGTTTCCGCGACAGGCGGGCGAGTGGGACGACGAAGTCGGACGCCGCACGTTCCTGAAGTTGATGGGCGCGTCGCTCGCGCTCGCAGGTCTCACGTCCTGCTCTTACCAGCCGCCCGAAACCGTCGTCCCTTACGTCACACAGCCGCCGGAGTTGGTTCCCGGCAAGCCCCTGTTCTTCGCGACCGCAATGCCGTTTCCCGGCGGCGCATCCGGCCTCCTCGTGCGCAGCAACGAAGGCCGCCCGACGCACGCCGAGGGCAACCCCGACCACCCGACGAACGGCACGCCCGAACGCCCCGCAGGCCAGCGCGTCGCCGCCACAGACGTTTTCTCCATCGCCTCGATCCTTTCGCTCTACGACCCTGACCGCTCCGAAACCATCACGAATCGCGGCGAGATTCGACCCTACACGGCCTTCCTCGGGGAGATTCGCACGAAGCTCGACGAGATGCGCGGGCGACAGGGCGCGGGGCTGCGTTTTCTGACCGAGACCGTCACGTCGCCGACGATGGCCGCGCAGTTGAAAGCGATTCTCGCGGCCTTCCCCGCCGCGAAGTGGCATCAATACGAACCCGCCGGAACGAACAGCGCAACGCTCGGCGCGCAACTCGCTTTCGGCCAGCCCGTCAACACCGTCTATCGTTTCGACCGCGCCGAACGCGTGCTCTCGCTCGACTCCGATTTTCTCACCTGCGGCGCGGCCAACCTGCGCCATGCGCGCGACTACGCGGCGAAGCGGCGCGTCCTCGAAGGCAAGACGGACATGAACCGTCTCTACGTGGTGGAGACGACGCCGACGAGCACGGGCGCGTGCGCCGACCATCGCTTCTCCGTCAAACCGAGCCAGTTAGAGCCGTTCGCACGCGCACTCGCGGCAGCCCTCGGCGCGCCGGGCGGGGCGCAATCGGCAAACGTCGCGCACGGCCAGCACCTCGCCGCCATCGCGAAAGATTTGCAGGAGCATCGCGGGCGTTCAATCGTCGTCGCGGGCGAACACCAAAGCCCGGCAGTCCACGCGCTCGCGCACGCGATGAACCAGACGCTCGGCAACGTCGGGCAGACCGTTGTTTACACCGACCCGATTGAAGCGCAGCCCGTGGATCAAGTCGCAAGTTTGCGCGAACTCGTCGGCGACATCGAAGCGGGGCGCGTCGAGATGCTGGTCTTCGTCGGCGGCAACCCGGTTTACAACGCGCCGGTCGATCTGGCGTTCACGAAGGAACGGCTCGACCGTGTCAGGACGCCCGACGGCAAAGAGGGCTTGCGCATACACCTCGGCCTCTACGCAGACGAGACGGCGGAACTCTGCCACTGGCACATCCCCGAAACGCACTTCCTCGAAGCATGGGGCGACACGCGCGCGCACGACGGCACGGTCTCCATCATCCAGCCGCTCATCGCGCCGCTCTACAAGGGGCGCAGCGTACACGAATTCCTCGCGGCCTTCACCGACAAGCCCGAACAGTCGGGCTACGACATCGTCCGCGAATACTGGCGCACGCAGCGTCTCGAAACGCTCGTCGCGACAGCAGCGGCAAGTTCGCCGCAACCGGCGCAGGGAACGGCGCAGCCGGGTAGCGGCGACGCGCACGGCGGGAGCGGCGCGACGGCGCACAACGCGGCGAGCGGCGACCACGGCTCGACCGGCAGCGCAACGCCGACGCCGAGCGCAACGCCCACCCCGACGCCAAACGCGACGCCAAGCCCGGCGGCTAATGCGACGCGAGGCGCGACAACTCCGGCAAGTTTCGACGAGGCTTGGCGCGGGGTCGTCCATGACGGAGTTGTGCCGGGGACGGCGGCGAAGGAAAAGAGCGTGACGGTGAGAGGCGATTGGTCTGCGAGCCTGACGCCCGCGCCGCAAACTTCGGGCGGGCAGTTCGAGATCATTTTTCGCCCGGACGCGACCGTCTACGACGGGCGTTTTGCCAACAACGGCTGGCTGCAAGAGTTGCCGAAGCCTCTGACGAAGTTGACTTGGGACAACGCCGCCTACATGAGCGTGAACACGGCGCGGCGCATGTTCGGTCTGGAAGAGAACGACTACACCTTCAAGGGGCGCGAGTTCAACGCGCCGCTCGTCGAGTTGCGTTACCGTGGACAGTCTGTGCGCGCTCCCGTCCTCATCGTGCCGGGTCAACCGGACGACGTGGTGACGGTTCATCTCGGCTACGGTCGCCCGCGCGCCGGACGCGTCGGCACAGGCACGTCGGACGCGCCCGTCGGTTTCAACGCCTACAAGTTGCGCACGTCCGACGCGATGTGGCAGGGCGCGGGGCTGGAAGTTGTGCCGACGGGCGAAGAGTACCTGCTCGCCGTCACGCAACTGCACTTCAACATGGAAGGCCGCGACATCGTGCGCGAGAACAAGCTCAAGGACTACTTGAGCGGCGGCGGCGATTCGAGCCGCGAAGTTCACGGCGGCGCAAGCGTGGCGACGCACGAGGGCGCATCGCAAGTCGGCGGCACGGAGACGCACAAAGAGCCGGATTCGCACGACACGCTCTACCCGAATTACGAATACAAAGAATACAAATGGGGCATGGCCGTTGACATCGCCTCGTGCGTCGGTTGCAGCGCGTGTGTCATCGCGTGCCAGTCGGAGAACAACATTCCCATCGTCGGCAAGGAGCAGATTTCCCGCAGCCGCGAAATGCACTGGCTGCGCATAGACACCTACTTCAAAGGTCTCGCCGAAAATCCGACAGGCGCGCACTTCATGCCGATCCCTTGCATGCACTGCGAGGTCGCGCCGTGCGAGCCGGTCTGCCCCGTTCACGCCACCGTCCACAGCGCGGAAGGCACGAACGACATGGTCTATAACCGCTGCATCGGCACGCGCTACTGCTCGAACAACTGCCCTTACAAGGTGCGCCGTTTCAACTTCCTGCTCTATCAGGATTTCGACACGCCCAGCTTGAAGATGATGCGCAACCCCGATGTCACAGTGCGCTCGCGCGGCGTGATGGAGAAATGCACTTACTGCATCCAGCGCATCCAGTACGCGAAGATCGAATCGGAGAAAGAAGACCGCAAGGTGCGCGACGGCGAGATCGTCACCGCCTGCCAGTCGGCCTGCCCGACCGAGGCGATCATCTTCGGCGACCTGAACGACCCGGAAAGCCGTGTGGCAAAGATGCAGCACGATAAACGCAACTATAGTTTGCTCGCGGAACTGAACACGCGCCCGCGCACGACGTACCTGTCGGCGATGCGCAATCCGAACGAAGAAATTCATGGGGCGTAAAATTTCATGGCATCCAGAATAGACGAGCCACACGACGACCTTATACACGTCACGCCAAACCCCGTGATCGAGCCGGGGCACACCGCCGCGTCCGTGACGGACAAGATCAGCGCGCTCGTGCTCAAGCGCAAGACGCCCCTCGGCTGGTATATCGGCTTCCTGATCTCGTTCCTGATGACGAACATGTTGATGTTCACCATCGCCTATCTCGTCACCACGGGCATCGGCATCTGGGGCAACAACTGGCCGGTCGGGTGGGCGTTCGACATCATCAACTTCGTCTGGTGGATCGGCATCGGCCACGCCGGCACTTTGATCTCCGCGATCCTTCTGCTGCTCCGTCAGGAGTGGCGCACCTCGATTAACCGCTTCGCCGAAGCGATGACTTTGTTCGCCGTCGCCTGCGCCGGGTTATTCCCGCTCCTGCACACCGGACGACCCTGGCTCGCCTACTGGATGCTGCCTTACCCGAACACGATGAACATCTGGCCGCAGTTTCGCAGCCCCCTGATGTGGGACGTGTTCGCCGTCTCGACCTACGCGAGCGTCTCGGCTCTCTTCTGGTACGTCGGTCTGATCCCCGACTTTGCGACGCTTCGCGACCGCGCAAAGAGCGGCGTGTTCAAGGTCGTCTACGGCATGCTCGCCTTGGGCTGGCGCGGGAGCGCGCGCCACTGGCATCGCTACGAGACGGCGTATCTGCTGCTCGCCGGACTCGCCACGCCGCTCGTTTTGTCAGTCCACACCATCGTCAGTTTCGACTTCGCCGTCGCGCAACTGCCCGGCTGGCACGCCACGATCTTTCCGCCCTACTTCGTCGCGGGCGCGATCTACGCGGGCTTCGCGATGGTCTTGTTGTTGACCATCCCTTTACGCAAGTTCTACGGCCTCGAAGATTTCATCACGCTCCGGCATCTGCGCAACAGCGCGAAGATCATGCTCGCCACCGGCCTCATCGTCGGCTACGGCTACATGATGGAGGCGTTCATGGCGTGGTACAGCGCGAGCGAGTACGAAGGCTTCATGTTGAAGAACCGCATCTGGACGGGGCCTTACTGGTGGGCTTACGCGCTCCTGATCCTGACAAACATACTGATCCCGCAGGTGCTCTGGTTGAAGCGCGCGCGCCACAACACGGTGTTGCTTTTCGTCGTTTCGCTCGTCATCAGCGTCGGCATGTGGCTGGAGCGTTTCGTGATCATCGTGACGAGTTTGCACCGCGACTTTTTGCCGTCGTCGTGGGCGATGTATCGCCCGACGATCTTCGACTTCTCGATGTTCTTCGGCACCATCGGGATGTTCGTGATGCTGCTCTTCCTCTTCATACGCTTCCTGCCCGTCATCTCCATCTTCGAGATGCGCACGATTTTGCCGGGAGCCGCGCCGAAGGAAGAAGCATAGAAAGGATGAGGGATGAAGGATGAGGGATGAATAAAACGGGATGATTAAGCGGCAGCTTTTCTTATTCATCCCTCATCCCTCATCCTTCATCCCTTCCCCGAAGGGTTTGTTATGAGGAAACCAACCAGGCCAGCTATCTACGGCGTGATGGCCGAGTTTGATGATCCGACGGCGGTGGTCGCGGCGACGCGGCGTGCGTATGAGGAAGGCTATCGCCGGATGGACGCTTATTCGCCTTATCCGATTGAGGCTCTGTCGGAGGCCGTCGGGCCGCACAAGGAGCGTCTGCCGCTCATCGTTCTGATTGGCGGCATCGTCGGCATGCTCGGCGGCTTCGGCATGCAGTATTACGTCGCGGTGATCAATTACCCGCTCAACGTCGGCGGCAAGCCCTTGTTCAGTTGGCCTGCCTTCATCCCGATCACGTTTGAGACGACGGTGCTCGGCGCGGCGATGGCGGCCATCTTCGGCATGCTCGCTCTTAACGGGTTGCCCGAACCGTATCATCCGGTCTTCAACGCGCCGAACTTCGCGCTCGCCACGCGCGACCGTTTCTTTCTCGTCATCGAATCGCGCGATCCGAAATTCGACCGCGAGGCGACGACCAGCTTTCTAAGGGGTTTGGGGGCGCAAGAGGTGGCTGATGTCGAACACTGAAACGCGCAGAGATCAGAGGTCAGAGGTCAGAGGTCAGAAGCCGAGCATTCGCCGGCGCGTCCTTCTGTGCCTGCTGGTCGCGGCTTGCTGCTTGGTTGCTATCGGCTGTCGGCAGGATATGCAGGATCAGCCGCGTTACGAGGTTTATGAGCCGAGCAAGAGTTTTGCCGACGGGCAGTCGTCGCGCCCTTACGTCGAGGGCACGGTCGCGCGCGGCTATCGCGACATCAACACGTCTTATTACACGGGGAAGAGAACAGGGGCGACGACGGGCGGCGCGGCTCAAGGGTTAATGAACGGCGGGGCTTTGCAGACGACTATGGCGAACGCGCAGGGCGCGAACGCGGGCGCGCAAAGCACGGGCAGCGGCGACGTGAACGCGCGCGGCCAGAACGCGGGCGCGAATGTGCCGGGCAGCACAGGCGGCGCGGGCGGTACTGCGACAGGAGGCGGCGGCGGTGCGTCGTCTGCGCAGAGCGGGACGCCGGGGAGCGTCAACGAGTTTCCGTTCCCCGTCACGGAGAAGGATTTGGATCGCGGCGGCGAGCGTTTCGGGATTTACTGCGCGATGTGCCACGGCCAGACGGGCTACGGCGACGGCATGATTGTGCGGCGCGGCTTTCGACGCCCGCCGTCTTTCCACGACGACCGCCTGCGGGGTGAGACGGTCGGCCACTTCTTCGACGTGATCACGAACGGCTGGGGCGCGATGCCCGACTACGCGCAGCAGATTCCAGTGGAAGACCGCTGGAAGATCATCGCCTACATACGCGCGCTGCAACTGAGCCAGAACACGCCCGCCGCGAGTGTGCCGGAGGAGTTGCGCCGACAGCGCAAAGACGCGCCCGGCACGCCCACCACCGAAGGCGGACACCAGGGAACCGGAGGAGAGCGCACGCCATGAGCGCAGGAGCACACGCCGCCCACACCAATTACAACGCCCCGCCTTCGGTCGAGCGGTTCGGCGGACGAGCGCTCGTCGTCGCCGTCGTCGCGCTCGTCCTGTGCGCGCTCGGCGCGTTCGTCAATCTCGCGGGCTTCTGGCGCGCTTACCTCGTCGGCTACGTTTTCTGGACGGGCGTGTCGGTCGGTTCGCTTGCCATCATCATGCTGCACCATTTGTCGGGCGGCGGTTGGGGCGTCGTGATTCGTCGCCCGCTCGAAGCCGCCTCGCGGACGCTGCCCGTGATGATTGTCCTCTTCATTCCGCTCGCCATCGCGTTGTTCACGCACGGCCTCTATCCCTGGACGCTGCCGGAAGTGGCGGGCGAGCACGCCGTCAAGCACAAGGCGCTCTACTTAAACATCCCGTTCTTTCTCGGTCGCACGCTCTTCTATTTCGCGATGTGGTGGCTGCTCCAGCATTTCCTGAGCAAGTGGTCGCTCGAACAGGACGCGGCACAAGACCCGCGCGAGCGTCGGCGTCTGAAAGACAAGCTGCAAAACCTGAGCGGCCCCGGAATTCTACTCTTCGGTCTGACCGTCACGTTCGCCGCCGTTGACTGGGTGATGTCGCTCGAACCCGAATGGTTCTCGACGATCTACGGCTTGCTGATCATGGTCGGGTGGGGCTTGACCGCGCTCGCCTTCGCCATCGTCACGACAGTTATTTTGTCGAAGGATGAGCGTCTGGAACACGTCTATCAACCGCGCCATTTTCACGATCACGGCAAACTCCTGCTCGCCTTCGTGATGCTC
>DASYMM010000370.1:0-4521 GCA_036009085.1 Pyrinomonadaceae bacterium
CGAATCGCTGACGGTCGAAGCGCGCACGTCAGACGGGCGTGTCTATCACTTGCCCGTCGAATTCGCGGGCGCGGTCGAAGGTCGCCTGCCCGGTCTCGACCAAGTCAACGTCCTCCTTCACGCCGAACTGCGCGGCGCAGGGCTGGTTGATCTCACCATCATCATCAACGGCCAGCGCAGCAACACCGCCGCCATAAACATCAGATAAGAAATAAGGAAAAGAGAAACACTATTACTTAACGCTTTGCGCCTTACGGTTTTCTTCTTTGCGCCTTTGCGAGATCGCCTTTCACGCTGGAGGCGCAAAGATGCAAAGGAAGGCGCAAAGCGTTGAGCGGCGTTCTCGGCCTTTCCCTTCCACTTTCCGTCGCCCCGTTTTCTCCTCTTTTGCTATTGCTCCTCGCGCTCCCCTTTTGTTACTCTCTTAAACGGCGCGAGCGGTAATTCTCTGTGCTCGTGCGCTGGCCTGCCTCTACGAAGCACGAAGTTTTCCTGACGTTTAAAAGCAAAGAATGACAGCTGCAACACGCCCCCAACTCTGGAAGCCGGTGACGGTCGCCGCCGCCGTGCTCTTCGCCTATGCGACGGTGCTCGTCAAACTCGGCGGTCAATGGTGGGTGGACGAAAACTACTCGCACGGGCTGTTGATTCCGTTCATCATCGGCTACATCCTGTGGAGCGAGCGTGAGCGTCTGGCGAGCGCGACGGTGCGGCCAAGTCTTTTGTGGGGCGGCGCGTTGGTCGTCCTCGCGGTGCTGATGCTCTGGGCGGGCACGGCGGGCGCGGAACTTTTCATGCAGCGCACGTCGCTCGTCGTGATGCTCGCCGGGATCGCGATCTATTTCTGGGGCTGGCACATCCTGCGCCTCGCGCTCGTCCCGCTCCTCTTGCTCGCGCTGGCGATCCCGATCCCCTCCATCATCTTCAACCAGATCGCGTTTCCCTTGCAGTTGTTCGCGTCGCGTTGCGCCGTGTGGGCGATGCGCGCGTTCGACATTCCGGTCTTGCGGCAGGGCAACGTCATCGAGTTGATGCCTCTGAATTCGAGCGTGACGAAGAAACTCGAAGTGGTGGAAGCCTGTAGCGGCATCCGTTCGTTGATGACGCTCTTGACGCTCGCGGTCGTCTTCGCCTACTTCACGCACCCGCGCGACCCACACCAACGGGGCGGCGGCTGGCGTGCGGCCTTGAAGCGTTACGGCACGTGGCGTTCGATCATCCTCGTGCTCTCCGCCGTGCCCATCGCGATCATCACAAACGCGGGGCGCGTCAGCGGCACGGGCATCCTCGCGCGTTACTACGGCACGGAAGTAGCGGACGGTTTCTTCCACGAGTTCTCCGGTTGGGTCGTCTATATCGCGGCCTTCCTCCTGCTCTTCGCCCTCGGCTGGGTGCTCGACAAATTCGGCGCGCGTAAGCCGCCGCAAAACAAGCCGCCGCGAAAAACCGCCGAGACGACGGAAGCAACGGCAATAGAAGAGACGACCGAAACACCCATCGTTACGCCTGCGGCAACTCCGGCCACGATCTCTCTGCGCGAACGCGGCGCGGGCGGATCGTGAAAGAAATCGTTGACCGGTATGATGATGAAGGGAGCAACCCATGACCGGCGAAGAAATGGAACGGGCGATTGAATTCCTGTTGAAGAGTCAGGCAAAGACCGAGGCGCAAATCGCGGAGACGAATCGGCAATTAGCGGAGACGGATCGGCGGTTAGCGGACTACGCGGAGACGCAAAGCGTTTTCATTCAGACGGTGACGCGCGCTCTCGAAGCGCAAGACCAGATCAACGCCTCGCTGCGTGCCGCCGACGCGCGGACAGACGAGCGGCTGGTACAGACCGACGAGCGTTTGAATAAGTTGATCCGGCTGTTTGAGCAGCACATCACCGTGGGGCATTGAGGGTCGTCTCTCTATCGCGCTTGGCTAATAGTGAAGATATGAAATCGAAGAAGTGGCATTTCTGGGCGTTGCTGGTCGTCCTGCTCCTGGGCGGGACGGTCGTTAACTTGTGGGAGCGCATCGGCGAGGCGAGCGTGGCGCGGCGCGAGTTGAAGGAGTTTCCCACCGCCGTCGGACAGTGGCGGCAGCGCGGCGTGGACACGCGCTTCGACGCGCAGACGGAAAGCGTGCTGCGCGCAGACGATTATCTCGCGCGCGATTTCGTCTTGCCCGACGGGCGTTTCGCCAACTTCTACGTCGGTTATTACGAGACGCAGCGCAACGGCGCGACCTACCATAGCCCGCTCAACTGCCTGCCCGGCGCGGGCTGGACTCTGAACGACCCGGAGACGATCCGGATCACGCCCGCAGGCGGCGGCGCGCCCTTCGAGGCCAACCGCTACATTATCCAGAACGGCGACACGCGCCAGTTGCTTATTTACTGGTATCAGGGGCGCGGGCGCGCCGTGGCGAGCGAATACTGGGGGAAGATTTACACGGTCGTTGATAGCGTCAAGCGCAGGCGTTCGGACGGCGCGATGGTGCGCGTCATCGTCCCCGTCCAGAAATCGGAACAGGACGCGCTCGCCATCGCCACAGACCTCGCGGCGCAGGCCGCGCCTTTGCTCCCGAACTTCGTCCCGAATTAAAGCGTCAACAAAGTTGAACGCTAAACGCGGGGGAAGTGGTAACATGAATGGCGGCGCGGCTCTTGGGGAAGATTTCGGCCGCGCGTTTCAGGAAGACGAAACCGATTGCCAGTTTTATTATTGTGAAGTTTTACGCCGTTCGGGGTGTGCCCCACTCGCAGACGGCTTAAACGAGCCGTTAACTTAAGACGGCTTCACTTAACGACAGACGCGGCTGCTGCTCAAACGACCGTTGCCCCGGTTAAAGAGCCTGGCAAGAGCCGCGAAGGAGTCCGAAAGACCGAGATGAATCACAAAGAGTGCCCGCGCTCCGGCAATGGCCGGAGTTTGTCGTCTGTTTTGCTCGCCTTCGTCGTCGCCGCCTTCGCGTTTGCGACACTCGCCTGCTCCAACCCCGAAAAAGCCAAAGCCGAACACGTCCAGCGCGGCGAAGCCTACCTGACCGAGAAGAAGTTTCAGGAAGCCTCGCTCGAATTTCGCAACGCCGTGCAGATTGACGACAAACTCGCGCAGGCGCACTGGGGACTCGCGCGCGCCTACGAAGGCATGGAGCAGTTCACGCAAGCCTTCGAGGAGTTGCGCCGCACCTCCGAACTCGACCCGAACAACCTCGAAGCGCGCGTGCGCCTCGGCAACTACTACATACTCGCCTTCCAGCAGACCAAAGACGACAAACTCCGCGCGGAAGCCGAACGGCTCGCCAAAGAAGTCTTAGACAAAGACCCGAATTACATCGAAGGCCACATCCTGCGCGGCACCGTGCTCTTCGCCTCCGGCAAACGCGAAGAGGCTCTGGCCGCGCTCAACCACGCCGTCTCGCTCAACCCGCAGCGCGTCGAATCGCTTTTGAGCCTCGCGCTCTTTCACCGGCAGATGAACGAGCCGGCGAAGGCCGAAGAAGTCTATAAACGCGCGCTCTCCATCAACGACCGCTCCGCGCTCGCGCATCTCGAATACGCCAAGTTCTTCGTCTCGCAGAACCGGCAGGACATGGCCGAAGCGGAGTTCAAACGCGCCGTCGAAGTCGAACCCACGAACCGCGACGCGCACCGCACGCTCGCCAGTTTCTATCTCGTCAACAAGCGACTCGACCGCGCCGAAGAATCCTTCAAAGCCCTCGCCGCGCTCGACGGCGACCGACCCGAAGGCCGCGCCGTGCTCGCAGACTTCTACGCCTCCATCGGTCGTTACGACGAAGCCGCGAACATCTATCAGGACATCGTGGCGAAGTCGGCTGATTACGCGCGCGGTCGCCATCGTCTCGCCGAGTTGATGCTGCAACGCGGCGACCAGGCGGGCGCGTCGGCGCAAGTCGAAGAGGCTCTCAAGCGCAACGCGAGCGACCGCGAAGCTCTGATTCTGCGCGCGCGTTTGCGTCTCAACCAAGACCGCCCGAAAGACGCCATCGAAGACTTGAAGCAGGTGTTGAAGATCGAGCCGCGCGATCAGGCCGGACTCTACTTCATGGCCGAAGCCTGTTTCCGCTCCGGGCAGGTTGAACAGGCGCGCATCTTCGCCGGAGACCTCGAAAAGTATTACCCGGAGTATCTTCCCGGCAAGTTGATGCAGGTGCAGATCAACCTCGCCGCCGGAGACGCGACGAACGCCGGGCGGCTCGCGACCGACCTGCTCGCGCGTCTGGACAAGTCCGCGCCCGACGCGCGCAACTCGCCGCAACTCTTGAACGAACTGAAAGCCAAAACCCTGACCGCGCGCGGCTCGACCTACTTGCAGCCGCTCTCGCCCGCCAGCGAAGCCACGCCCGCCGCGAAAGCCGCCGCCCGCGCAGACTTCACGGCGGCGCGCGACCTCACGCCGAACGCGCCTTCGGCGCACAACAATCTCGCGGCGGTCGCGCTCGCCGAACGCAAACCGGACGAGGCGACGCAGCACTACGAACACGCGCTCTCTCTGGACGCGGCCAACTTCG
>DASYMM010000371.1:0-5504 GCA_036009085.1 Pyrinomonadaceae bacterium
AACGCCGTGCACTCGGCGCTGTTCCTCATCTCGACGCTCGTTTCGGTGGCCGCGCTCTTTATCCTGCTCGGCGCGGAGTTCATCGCGGGCGTGCAGATTCTCGTCTATGTCGGCGGCGTGATGGTGCTCTTTCTGTTCGTCATCATGCTCGTCAACGTCGGCGCGGAAGAACGCTCTGACGTGATGTTGTTCAACCGTCCCGCGCAGGTGGCGACGAGCGCGATCTTTCTGGTGCTGCTCTCGCTCGGTTTCATCTACGCCATCAGGCAGGGCTACGTCGGGCTGCTTAAAAAAGACAGAATTGATACGCTCGAACTACAGGAGCAACTCGCCGAACGGCGCAACGCGCGGCAACAAAATTTGCGACCGGCGGCCACCGGCACGTCGCGCATTTCGATAGACACGCAACTCGTCGGCGCGAGCCTCTACCGTTTCGCCGCGCTGCCGTTTGAAATCGCGAGCCTGCTCCTATTAGTCGCCATCATCGGCTCGGTCATGCTCGCGCGCACGTCCAAACAGGAAGCGGCCACCGACGACATTGAAGCAACGGATGAAGGCGGAGGGATGAGGGATGAATCAGAACAAAGCTAGCCAGCCGGCTTGAATGCTTGTCTGATTCATCCCTCATCCCTCCGCCTTCATCCCTCATCCTCTTATGAACCACTTTATCGCAACTGCGTTCGCGCTCGTTTTGCAGGAAGATGCGCCGGGTCGCTGGCAAATGATCAAGCAGGGCGTGCTTGCGCCCGACCTGTCGAAGTTTCTGGTGATCGCCGCGCTCCTGTTCGTGATCGGCGTGGCGGGCGTGTTGACGCGCCGCAACATCATCGTCATCTTCATGTCCATCGAGTTGATCCTGAACGCGGCCAACCTCAACTTCATTGCCTTCTCGCGCTACTTGCAGGACACGGGCAACATGAACGCCGTCGCCGGACAGGTCTTCACAGTCTTTATCATCGTGGTCGCCGCCGCCGAAGCCGCCATCGGCCTCGGCCTCGTCATCGCGCTCTACCGCAACAAGGAAACGATCTTTGTTGACAAGATTGATCTGCTGAAATGGTGAAGCGGGTTTCAAGTTTCAGGTTTCAAGTTAAAGAACGAAGAACCTGTTCAGACTTGAAACTTGAAACCTGAAACCTGAAACCGACTCTTATGCACAGACTCATCTGGCTCATTCCGCTTCTGCCGCTCGCCGGGGCTGCCGTCAACGGGCTGCTCGGTCGCCGCCTGCGCTTCTCGGAAACAGTCGTCGGCGCGATTGCGGTCGGGTCGGTCGCGCTCGCGTTTCTGCTCGGCGTGGCGGCGGTTTATTCGTATGGCTTCGGCGGTCACGCGCAGTGGCCTGAGCCTTATGTGACGAGCCAGGACGGCGCGTTCGTTTACAAGTGGATTCCGGGCGGCGCGACCGAACTCACGCAAGGGAACAGTGAACGCGCAGAGATTGCGACAAGAAAAACGGCTGATGAAAAGCTGAAGGAAAGACTCGCAGAGGGCGGGAGAAAACCCGGCGAGCCGATTGGGATTTTTGTCGCGCGTGAACCGGAGCAGCGGGGATTAGGCGCGCTGCTCGACGTGGAGTGGAGTTATCAACTCGACCCGCTCTCGTCCATTTTTATCCTCGTCATCACGGGCGTCGGCCTCTGCATCTTCGTCTTCGCCACCGGCTACATGCACGGCGACGCGGGCTTCTATCGCTTCTTCGCTTATCTCGGCCTCTTCATGTTTATGATGCTCATCCTCGTGATGGGCTCAAACTTCCTGATGATGTTCGTCGGTTGGGAGGGCGTCGGGCTGTGCTCGTATCTTTTGATCGGTTACTACTTCGACCGCAAGGAAGCGGGCGACGCCTCGCGCAAGGCGTTCATCACGAACCGCGTGGGCGACTTCGGCTTCGCGCTCGCGGTCTTCGGCATCATCGCCACTTTCGGCTCGACGCAATATACGCAGGTCATGTCAGCCGCGAGCGGCTATCCGATTGAGCCGTTAGGACACTTCGGTCTGATGTCTTGGCTCGCGCTCGGTCTGTTCGTCGGCGCGTGCGGCAAGTCCGCGCAGATACCTCTGTACGTGTGGCTGCCGGACGCGATGGCGGGGCCAACGCCCGTCTCCGCGCTCATCCACGCGGCGACGATGGTGACGGCGGGCTTGTACATGCTGACGCGCACAAACGTCATCTTTCAACACTCGCAGACGATGATGCTCGTCGTCGCCATCGTCGGCGCGCTGACCGCGCTTTTTGCCGCCACCATCGGCATCACGCAAAACGACATCAAGAAAGTTCTCGCCTATTCCACCGTCTCGCAACTCGGCTTCATGTTCCTCGCGTGCGGCGTCGGCGCGTTCGCCATCGGCATCTTCCACGTGATGACGCACGCTTTCTTCAAAGCCCTCATGTTCCTCGGCGCGGGTTCGGTCATCCACGGCATGCACCACGAGCAGGACATGCGACGCATGGGGAACTTGCGGAAGTACATGCCGAAAACTTATCTGACGTTCCTCGCAGGCTGGCTCGCCATCTGCGGCATCATTCCGTTTTCGGGCTTCTGGTCGAAAGACGAAATTCTGTGGAATGCGGCTTCGACGACTTTGATTCCTTACGGCTGGCTGCTCTGGGCTGTCGGCACGTTCACCGCCGCGCTGACGGCCTTCTACATGACGCGTCTCGTCGCCATGACTTTCTGGGGGCGCGAGCGTTTCCTCGACGTGCCCGCCGGAGGACAGGCCGACGAAGCGCACGCGCACGGCTACGACGAAGCGGGCAAGACGCACGACGCGCACACAGAATCGGCTGGCGACCGCCCGCGCCACGAACCCGGCGAGTACGTCGGCGAACCGCACGCCGGGGCAGCGCACGCGCATGAGACCGCGCACGGCACAACCGCCGCCGTGCACCACGACTCGCACGGCCACGGCACGCACATCCCGCACGAGTCGCCGCCCGCGATGTGGATTCCGCTCGCGGTGCTCGCGGTGCTCGCGGTCGTCGGCGGCTTCGTCGGCATCAGTCCAGCCTTCACGGGCGGCGCGCACATCGGCGGGCGCATGAACATCGTCAACTGGCTTGAGCCGGTTGTCTGGAATCCTGCGACGCGCCGGTTCAACACGCCGCACGGCGCAGGGGGCGGGGAACATGCGACAGCGAACACCCACGGCGAACCGCTCGCCATCGCGCAGAATCACAGCGAGCCATCAACGACACCGAACGTCGCGCCCGCTCCGCACACCGACGCCGCGCCCGCGCAAGCGACGCACGGCGCGAACGCAGCGAGCGAAGGCCACTCGCCCTACGGCAACGATACCGGCTTCAACCTCGCGCACGCCGTCGAGTCGTCGCTCGGCGAGCGCGGCACGGAATGGTTGTTCATCATCATCTCGCTCATCGCGGCGGGCATCGGCATGGGACTCGGCTACCTGTTCTACGTGAAGAACCCTCGCCTGCCCGCAGTGTGGGCGGCTCGGCTCGGCGCGCTCTATCGCGCGAGCTACAACAAGTACTGGGTGGACGAACTCTACGGCCTACTGTTCACGCGGCGCACGATGGACGCGGCGCGCGGCGTCTATGCCGTGGACTCGAAGGGAATTGACGGCGCGGTCAACGGCTCTGCGTGGCTCACGCGGCGCATCAGTCGTTACACGGGTAACTTCGACCGCACGGTGGTTGACGGTGCGGTCAACGGCATCGCCGGATTCATCGGGCGTCTGATGTCGCCGCTCCTGCGCGCGGCGCAGACGGGACTGACGGCCAACTACGCGCTCGTCATGGTGCTCGGCCTCGTCGTCGCCGTCATCTTCTTTTTCAGCGGCGACATCTTCGCGCTCGTGCGCGGAAGATAAACTGACCAAATTATGAAAATCCCTTACTTACTCTCCATCATCACGTGGCTGCCGCTCGTCGGCGCGCTCATCATCCTCTTCGTGTTCAAGAAGGATAACGCGCGCGCGATCAAGCGATTCGCGACGGCGTGGTTCGGGCTGGTCTTCATCGTCTCGCTCGCGCTCGTCGGGTACGACCGCGCGGCGGGCGGGATGCAGTTCATCGAAGACCTCCAGTGGATTCCCATCATCGGCGCGCGCTACCAGATGGGCGTTGACGGCGTGGCCGTCCTGCTCATCGTGTTGACGACTTTGCTCGGCGTCATCGCCGCGCTCTCTTCTTGGGAATACATCGGGAAGCGCGAGCAGGAATACTACGTGCTCCTGCTGCTGTTGCAGGCGGCGGTGGTCGGCGTCTTCGCTTCGATGGACTTATTCCTGTTCTACCTCTTCTTTGAAGTCTCGCTCGTGCCGATGTACTTCCTGATCGGCATCTGGGGCGGCGAACGCAGGCTGTATGCGGCGATCAAGTTTTTCCTCTACACGCTCGTCGGCTCCGTCATCATGCTGCTCGGCGTCTTGAAGGTCTATTTCCTGACGCAGGACGCCGCGCTCACAAGCTCGATCACTCCGGCGGTGATGGACAACATCGCTGCGACGGGCACGCAGGCTCGCGCACTCCTCGACAACGCGCGTGCGGCGGCGACGCCAGCGGGCGGCACTTTCAATATTATGTACCTGCAAGCCCTCGGCTCTGTGTTGCCGATGGGCACGATGCAGGTCTTGCTGTTCTTCGCCTTCGCCATCGGCTTTGCGATCAAAGTGCCGATGTGGCCGTTTCACACTTGGCTGCCGGACGCGCACGTCGAAGCTCCGACCGCAGGCTCAGTGATCCTCGCCGGAATTTTGCTGAAACTCGGCACCTACGGCTTCTTCCGCTTCAACCTGCCGATGTTTCCCGCCGCCTCGAAGGATTTGACCTACTTCCATCTCTTCGGCGCGACGTTCGGCGTGCGCCACATCATGGTGACGCTGGCGATCATCGGCATCATCTACGGCGCACTCGCCGCGATGTATTTCGTCGTCGTAAAAGACGGCGACGTGAAGAAACTCGTCGCCTACTCCTCAGTCTCTTCGATGGGCATCGTCATGTTGGGGTTGTTCGCCCTGAACCCGAACGGCCTGAACGGCGCGGTGCTCCACATGATCAACCACGGCATCTATTCCGCCGCGCTCTTCCTTTTGGTCGGCATCATTTACGAGCGGCGGCACACGCGCAAAGTCTCCGAGTTCGGCGTCCTCTCGCACGTCATGCCGGGTTACGCCACGGTCTTTCTGGCGATGGCGATGACTGCCATCGGCTTGCCGCTGTTGTGCGTCTTCATCTCGGAATTTTTGGCGATGCGCGGCGCGTTCGAGGCGCAGCCGTGGTGGGCTGCGTGGGCTGCGCTCGGCATCATCCTCAACGCGGGCTACATGCTCTGGCTTTACCAGCGCATGTTCTTCGGCCACGTCGATAATCCGAAGAACGAAAACTTGCCCGATATGAACGGGCGCGAGTGGGCTTACATGCTCCCGCTCGTCGTGCTCTCGCTCTGGATCGGCGTCTATCCGAAGCCGTTCATTGAGTATATCCAGCGACCTGTCAACGCCGTCGTCCGACAGGTGCGACCGGACTACCCGCTCCAACC
>DASYMM010000372.1:0-3692 GCA_036009085.1 Pyrinomonadaceae bacterium
GGTTGCGCCACGAGTTGCCGCTTGTCAAAGGTATAGACCAGCACGCGCGTATGACGGCGGAGGCGGGCGCGGCGGTTGAAGGGCTTGATCGGTATGACGCGCGCGAAATAGTTGTCGCGAAGTTTGAAGAGTTAGGGCTGCTGGAGAAAGTTATTGATTACGAATTCTCGATCTCGAAGTGCGGGCGGTGCCGCACGGTGGTCGAGCCTTTGATCTCTCTGCAATGGTTTTGCAATCAGGCGGAACTCGCGCGCCGCCCGTTGGACTTGATGCGCGAGCGGCACGAGCCGCGCTTCGTGCCTGAGAACCCGTATGAAAAAGTTTATACGAACTGGCTCGAAAATTTGCACGATTGGACGCTTTCGCGCCAACTCTGGTGGGGACATCGCATCCCCGCCTGGTACACGGAAGACGGGCGCACCATCGTCGCCCGCTCGGAAGAAGAAGCGCGCGAGCGTGCGGGCACGGACAAGTTGACGCAAGACCCGGACGTGCTCGACACTTGGTTCTCGTCCGCGCTCTGGCCGATCTCGACTCTGGGCTGGCCTGACGAGACGAAAGATTTGGAGACGTTTTATCCTACGTCCGTCCTCATCACGGCGCGCGACATCATCTTTCTGTGGGTGTCGCGCATGATGATGACGGGGATGAAGTTCACGGGCGAGAAAGCGTTTGAAGACGTGTTCATCACGGGCACGATCTTCGATAAGCACGGGCAGCGCATGTCGAAGTCGAAGAATAACGGCGTTGACCCGCTGGAGATTTTCGACAAGTACGGCGTGGATGCGACGCGCCTCGTGCTCGCTTCGATTGAGACGACCGACACGCGCTGGAACGAAAACCAGGTCGAATCCTATCGCAACTTCGCCAACAAAATCTGGAACGCCGCGCGCTTCTGTTTGATGAACTCCGAAGGCGCGCGGGTCGGCGAAGGCTTCGATGAAAACCGCGAAAGTTGGGCGTTGCATGATCGCTGGATCGTGTCGCGTCTGAACCGGACGGCGCGCACGGTGGGCGAAGCGATTGAGAAGTACGGGTTTCACCTTGCCGTGCAGACGCTCTATCATTTCTTCTGGGATGATTTCTGCGATTGGTACATCGAACTGTCGAAGTCGGAGGTGACGGCAGCGGAGGCGTCGCCCGCGCGCGACGCGGCGCGCAGTCGCGTGCTGACGGTGCTCGAACAGGCTTTGCGTCTGTTGCACCCGTTCATGCCGTTCATCACGGAGGAACTCTGGCAAATGCTGCCGGGCATCGGCGCAGGGCAACTTCATCCGGCCTACGCGGGCGCACCCTTGACGATCATGCTCGCGGCTTACCCGGAAGGACAGGATGTGTTGATTGACGAACGCGCCGAAGCGGAAGTCGCTGCGATCATCGAACTCGTCTCGCGCGTGCGAAACATTCGCTCGGAGATGAACATCAAGCCGGGCGAGTCTGTGCCGCTCATGGTCGGCGCGCCGGACGCGAAGTTGCGCGCGGTGTTTGAGTCGGGCGCGACGCAGATCGCGCGGCTCGTGCGCGCGTCTGAGATTACGGTCGGGGAAAGTTTGAATGCGCCGCGTGCGTCGGCGCGTGCGGTGCTGGCGGGCGGGGCGGAGTTGGCCGTGCCGCTCGAAGGGTTGATTGACTTCGCGGTTGAACGCGAGCGTCTACGCAAGGAGCAGGAGAAGTTGCAGAAGGAAGCGGAGCGTTTGCAGGGGCAACTGGGGAACGAGAATTTCATCTCACGCGCGCCCGCCGAAAAGGTCTCGGAGTTGCGGCAACGCCTGGCCGACATCGGGCAACGAACAGGTGCGCTCAGGGAGAACATGGAGGCGTTCGCGGAATGAAGTGGCTTGACGAAGGTGCGCTCTTTCAACAGATCGGCGCGTTTCTTAATGAAGACTTAGGGCGCGGCGACATCACGACGCAGTCAACCATCACGCGCAACGCGCACGCGCGCGGTCGCTTCCTCGCCAAAGAGCCGCTCGTCATCGCCGGACTCGAAGCGGCGGAGGCGGTCTTCTCCACGCTCGACTCGCAGCAGCAACTCGAAGCCTTCTTCTCCGACGGCGACGAAGTGGAAGCGGGCAAAGTCATCGCGCGCACGAACGGTTTCGCCGACGTGTTGCTCGCGGGCGAGCGCGTCGCTCTGAATTTGCTGCAACGGCTATCCGGCATCGCGACGACGACGCGCGCCTTCGTGCAGGCGGTTGAAGGGACGAACGCGCAGATCGTTGACACGCGGAAGACCACGCCGGGCTTGCGTATGCTTGAGAAGTACGCGGTGGAGTCGGGCGGCGGACGCAATCACCGTTTCGGCTTGGACGACGGCGTGCTCATCAAAGACAATCACATTGCGCTCGCGGGCGGCGTGGGCGCGGCGGTCGAACGCGCGCGGCAGTCGGTCGGACATTTGCACAAGATCGAGGTCGAAGTCTCAAGCGAACGCGACCTGCGCGAAGCGATCACGAGCGGCGCGGACATCCTGCTGCTCGATAATCTGACGCCGGAAGCGACGCGCCCGCTCGTCGAACTCGCGCGCGAACTGTCAAAGAGCGTGCTGCTCGAAGCATCGGGCGGCATTCGTCTGGAGAACGTGCGCGCCTATGCGGAGGCCGGCGTTGACCTGATCAGCGTGGGCGCGCTCACGCATTCGGCGCGGGCGATGGACATCAGTTTCAAGATTCAACCGGGCTAGAAGCCGCGAGCGCGCCGGAGACGTTTGGAACTGTGCCCTTTGTCGGGCGTGTAAATTTAAAGCGTCCGTAGTCCGTTGTCCGTTGTATGTGTCGGACAAGTAAGTTGCTAAAGATGGAATTGATCGAGCGGGAACGGACAAAGAACAACGGACTACGGACAAAGAACAGCTTTTAAGGAGTTTGAAGATGCGAAGTCGTTCAGGTTTCAAGTCGGTGACGGCGTTAGCGTTGGTGGCGTTGCTGGCGTGGGGAGCGTTTGAGGCGCAGTCGCAGCAGCGGCGTCGTCCGTCGCGTCGTGCGACGAATCCGGTGCGCACGACGACGCCCGCGCCCGAAGCGACGCCGGATTATGAGCCGCGCGTGGTGAGCACCGCCGAGGAACCGGCGGCGCAGGAAGGGCAGACGGGCAATCGCACGCGCCGCAATCGCCCACAGCCTGCGCCCACGCCCGACGAGACGCTCAAGACGATGCAAACCTTGCTGGACGAGTTCGGCAGACTCAATAAGAAGGTTGACGATCTGGAAAAGGAGCGGCGCGTTGACCTGATTCAGGAGCGTCTGACGCGCGCCGAGCAGCGCGCCGAAGGTTTGCAGACGCAGTTGCGCGACGTGTTGGAGAAGGAAGCAGGCTTGCAGGCGCAGATGGATCGAGTCGAAGAGCAATCGCGCCCCGAAAGCATCGAGCGACAGGCCGCGCTGACGGGCACGTTTCGCCCGGACGAACTGCGCGACACGATCCGCCGCCAGTACGAGGCCGAGAAGCGACGCCTCCGCACGCAACTCGACGTGCTACAGGGCAGCCGCGTGCGCCTCGAAGCCGCGCTCAACAACGCCGACCAACTCGTCCAACGCCTCCGCACGCAGTTGGACGACGCGACGCAACGCGAACTCGAAAGCGGCGACAGCGACAGCAGCAGCAGTAGCAGCGGCGCGGGCACGCTCGCCGCGCCCCGCCCCACGCCCTCGCCGACGCCTTCGTCCACACCGCCGCCACAGTGAAGGGATGAG